>NZ_JAXLWP010000034.1:0-70314 GCF_046328425.1 Kouleothrix sp. | reverse complement strand
TTGGTATAACGTACCGGCTAGTCTTCGAGCCGGTAGGGCACGCTGGTGACGATCTTGCCCTTGCTGAACAGCAGCGTCGCCTTGATCAGCAGCGCCGTCTGGTTGTGCAGCAGGTGCTGCCACCACTTCGAGGGGATGAACTCGGGCATGACGATCGTGAGCACGTCGTCGTCGTACTGCGCGTCGATCTCGTCGATATACGCCATCAGCGGGCGCACCAGCGAGCGGTACGGCGAGCTGAGAATCGTCAGCGGGATGCCGCTGCCCCAGCGCTTCCACTTTTCGCGCAGCTTGGCGGTGGCCTCGGGCTCGAGATCGACATACACCGCCGTGACGTTATCGGGCGCGATCGAGAGCGCGTACTGCAGCGCCGGCACCACGCCACGGTGGACGCCGCTGATCAGCACCAGCGCGGTGTGGCGCTTAACCTCGCTCGGCATGGGCGCGTCGGCCAGCGAGAGCTGGCGAGCCACCGCCTTGTAGTGCGAGTTGATGCTGCGCAGCGCCACGACCATGATCGGGATCAGCAGCAGCACCGCCCAGGCGCCCTCAAGGAACTTCGTCGAGGCGATCACCACCAGCACTGTGCCGGTCACCAGCGAGCCCAGCAGGTTGATCGCCGCGCTGCGCTGCCAGCCGGGTGTGCGTATGCGCCGCCAGCGCTGCACCATGCCGAACTGCGAGAGCGTAAACGACAGAAACACGCCCACCGCGTACAGATGCAGCAGCGACTGCTCTTTCGCGCCAAAGCCCACCACCAGCAGCACAGCGAAGATGCCGAGCGCCACCACGCCATTCGAAAACACCAGCCGGTCGCCGCGCTGCGCGAACTGGCGCGGCAGAAAGCGATCCTGCGCCAGAAAGTACGAGAGGCGCGGGAAGTCGGCGAAGGCGGTGTTCGAGGCCAGCACCAGGATCAGCATGGTCGCGATCTGCAGAATATAGTAGAACGGCGATCCCGAGCCGAAGATCACCCGCGCGAGCTGCGAGTTGGCCGTCTCGGGCTCGGGGCTGCCGTCGGGCATAATATGGTAGGCGTTGGCCAGCACGGTAGTGCCGAGGAACATCAGGCACAGGATCACCGCCATGATCACCAGCGTGATCGAGGCATTGCGCGCCTCGGGCTTCTTAAACGCCGGCACGCCGTCGGCAATCGCCTCGATGCCGGTGAGCGCGGTGCAGCCGGCCGCGAACGCGCGCAGCAGCAGAAAGAACGTAATGCTCTGGGTTTCCTCGGCGATGTAGGGCATGTGCGGCGCCGGCGCGGGCGCGACGCTGCCGCCCCCGGCGATCAGCTGCATCAGGCCCGCGCCGATCAGCGCGAACATGCTCAGAATAAACAGGTAGGTCGGGATGGCGAAGATCTGCCCCGACTCTTTGATGCCGCGCAGGTTCGCCAGCGTCACCAGGCTGATCAGGCCGATCGCCAGCTCGACGCGGTATGGGTCGAGTGCGGGCACGGCCGAGGTGATCGCCGCCACCGCCGCCGACATGCTCACCGCCACAGTCAGCACATAGTCGATCAGCAGCGCCGAGGCCGCCACCAGCGATGGCGTAACCCCCAGGTTCTCGCGCGACACAATGTAGGTGCCGCCGCCCTGCGGGTAGGCGATGATCGTCTGGCGGTACGAGAATGCCACGGTGATGAGCAGCAGCGCAATGCCGATCGCGATGGGTGTGGCGTAGCCCAGCGCCGCGCTCTGGGCGGCCAGCAGGGCGATCAGGATGGCCTCGGTGGCATACGCGACCGACGAAAGTGCGTCGGAGGAGAATACCGCCAGCGCGATGCGCTTGGTGAGCCGCTCGTGGGCCAGCTGCTCGTTCGCGAGTGGCTGGCCGACAAACAGGCGCTTTAGTTCCGCAAGCATAGCCTCTTCTCTGGTGATAGCCTTGATATACGGCGGGGAATCATACCATTAAACCTCGGCGCCGGCAATGCCGCTAGCGCTCGAGGTGGTAAGGTACACTGATCACCACGACATTCTTACGGAATAGCAGCGCGGCCTTGATCGCCAGCGCCGTCTGGTTGTGCAGCAGGTGCTGCCACCACTTCGAGGGAATGAACTCGGGCAGAATCACCGATAGCACATCGTCGTCGTACTCGGCGTCGGCCTCGTCGATGTAGCGCATGATCGGCCCTACCAGCGAGCGGTAGGGCGATTCGAGGATCTTCAGCGGCACGCCGCTGCCCCACTGCTCCCACTTTGTCTTCAGCTTGTGCGTCTGCTCGGCGTCGAGGTCGACGAAGAGCGCGGTGGTGTTATCGGGTGCGAGCGACTTGGCGAACTCAAGCGCCGGGATCACGCCGCGATGCACGCCCGACACCAGCACCACTGCGGTATGCCGCCGCACTGCGTCGACGCGGCCGAGCTTTTCGAGCGAAAGCTGGCGGGCTACATCTTTGTAGTGGGTGTGGATGGAGCGGAACAGCAGCACCAGCACTGGCGTCAGCAGCAGCACCGCCCAGGCGCCCTGGCTGAACTTGGTGACGACAATCACCACCAGCACGACGGCGGTGAGCACCGCGCCCACAGCGTTGACAACCGCGCTGGTGCGCCAGCCTGCCTCGCGAATGCGCAGCCAGTGCAGCACCATACCGAACTGCGAGAGCGTGAACGAGATGAACACGCCGATCGCGTACAGCGGCAGCATGGCCTGCTCGCGGGCGTTGAAGGCGATCACCAGCAGCGCGGCGAACGCGCCCAGCGCCAGGATGCCATTCGAGAACACCAGCCGGTCGCCGCGGCTGGCAAACTGACGCGGCAGAAAGCGGTCGCGCGAGAGCAGCGAGGCCAGCCGTGGGAAATCGGCGTAGCTGGTGTTGGCGGCCAGCACCAGGATCAGCGCGGTAGCCACCTGGATGACGAAGAACAGCGGGCCGGTGCCGACGATCTGGCTGGCCATCTGCGAGATCACGCTCACGTCTTCGCGCGGCGTTGCGCCGTAGAAGTGCGCCAGCACGCTGATGCCGAGGAACATGGTGCCGAGCGTCGCGATCATCCACAGCAGCGTAGTCGCGGCGTTGTGCGACTCGGGCTTCTGGAATGCCGGCACGCCATTCGAGATCGCCTCAACGCCGGTGAGCGCGGTGCAGCCGGCCGCGAACGCGCGCAAGATCAGAAACAGCCCCAGCGGCTCGGCGGCGGCAACGGTGTGCTCGAGCTTGGGCGCAGCGGCCACCCAGCCGCCCAGCGCCGTCTGCACCAGGCCAAACAGGATCATGCCGACCATGCTGAAGATAAAGATATAGGTTGGCACCGAGAAGATCGCGCCGCTTTCTTTCACGCCGCGCAGATTGATGATCGTAATCAGCGCGATGCAGCCGAGCGCAATCTCGACGCGGTAGTCGCCCAGGCTCTGGTAGCCCCACGTCGCCGCCAGCGACGTGATCGCGAACACGCCCGACGACACCGACACCGCGACGGTCAGCACGTAGTCGATCAGCAGCGACGCGGCGGCGATCAGGCCGGGCACTTCGCCCAGGTTCTCGTGGGCCACGATATACGCGCCGCCGCCATTCGGGTAGGCGTGGATCGTCTGGCGGTACGAGAACCCGACGATCAGCAGCAGCACCACAATTGCGACGGAGATCGGGATCACCAGTGGGAGCGCCGCCGGCCCGGCCAGCACCAGCACGAACAGGATTGCCTCGCTGGCATACGCCACCGACGAAAGCGCGTCGGAGGAGAACACCGCCAGTGCGATGCGTTTGCTTAGCCGCTGGTGATGTTGCGCCGCCGTCTCGAGCGGCATACCAACCACCAGGCGCTTTAGTTCAGCCATCATAATATCTACCTGTGTGATACAACCCACAGCCGGTAGATGCTGCGGGAGGCTAAAATCCGCCCAACAAAAAATACGCCGAAGGCAGTCGGCGCATGGTCGGCTGTCATATCAAGCTGACAACAGTGGCACGGCGCAACACCGCGCGCCATCTTCACTTACCAGCGGGTTGGGGTGCCGCAGCGCGACAGATCATAGCACGAGCCGTACCGTCAGTCAAGCGCCAGCTATTGAGGGATCGAAGCGTTTGTGCGCCGGTTCGATTACAGCCAGGGCTCGTGCAACGTCTTTCGACCCCTCCCCCTACCTCCTCCTTTGTCAGGGGAGGGGGAAACACATCTGGCTTTGTGGTGCGGTTCCGCCGCGACCGCACCTCACCCCCTTACCCCCCTCTCCCACGCGCGGGAGAGGGGGTAAGGGGGGTGAGGGCCGACGTTGCACCAGCCCTGGACTACAGCGGGCGTGCTGGCGTTGCGGCCAAAGCCGTGGTAGCATGCGCCAAACACACGCGCCGCGAGCGCCGCGGCCAGGAGCAACACCATGGGCTACGCCGAGCACGAACAGCAAGCCCGCGCCGCGGTAGCGCGCGCGATCGGCTGCGGGGTGATCACAATCAGCGATACGCGCACGCCCGACACCGACACCAGCGGCGCGGCTATTCGCGCCGCGCTCGAGGCCGAGGGCCACGCGCTGCTGGCCTACGCCGTGGTGAAAGACGAGCCGGCCCAGATCGTCGGCCTGGTGCGCGACATGGCCGCGCGTGGCTGCCAGGTGATTATCAGCAACGGCGGCACCGGCATTGCCCGCCGCGACAGCACGTTTGAGGCGATCGACGCGCTGCTCGAGAAGCGCCTGCCGGGCTTTGGCGAGCTCTTTCGCATGCTCTCGTACGCCGACATCGGCCCGGCCGCGATGCTCTCGCGCGCCACCGCCGGCCTGTTCGGCGGCACGCTGGTCTTCTGCTTGCCCGGCTCGACCGGCGCGGTGCGCCTGGCGCTCGAAAAGCTGATCATTCCCGAGCTGCCGCATCTGGTGTGGGAGACAATACGCCAATGAAACGCGCGATCAACTGGCCATTTCTGCTGCTCATCCGCTTCTACCAGCGCTTTCTGCGGCCGCTGCTGCCGCCAAGCTGCATCTACGAGCCGGGCTGCTCGACGTATATGTACCAGGCGATCGAGAAGTATGGCATTCTCAAGGGTGGCTGGCTTGGTACCAAGCGCATCCTGCGCTGCCATCCTTGGGCGCAAGGCGGCTACGACCCGGTGCCCTAAAGGGCGAGGTTCCAGCCGCGGTTTCCTCGCGCCTGGGAGGCTTGGAGGGCTTGCGCCCTCCAAAATCATTTTTTGCCCCTTTGCGGCCACGACCGGGCAAAAAGGAAGCTTTCGAGGGGCGGCTTTGCCGCCCCCCCGAACCCCCACCGCGTCACTCGCCTCAAGGAGTGAGGCGTTCCTCTCAAGGAGTGACGCGTTCCCCTCAAAGAGTGACGCGTTCCGCTCAAGGAGTGAGGCGTTCCCTTCAAAGAGTGACAGGCTCCCCTCAAGGAGTGAGGCGTTCCCCTCAAGGAGTGAGGCGTTCCGCTCAAGGAGTGACGCGTTCCGCTCAAGGAGTGAGGCGTCCCTTAGCGATGCGCGCGCCGGCGTAGCGCGGCGCCGGCGGCCAGCGCGGCTCCGGCTGCCAGCACCAGCCCGGCCGGCAGCGCCGCGCCGCCGGTATTCGGCAGGCGCGAAGGCTGCTGCGGCTGCCCGCTTGCGTAGTAGCGCGCGTACAGATCCGGCACCAGCGTGAAGTTCCGCGTGTTGATCGCCGCCGGGTCGAGCGGCTGGTGCGCCTGAACATATGCGGCGATCAGGTCGCGGATCTCATTCGTCGACTGCCACACCCGCGTGCCCTCTTTAAACATCGCGAAGCCGCCGCCGCCCGAGGCGCGGTAGTTATTGATCGCGATGCGGAACGCCTGGTCGGGGGCTACGTCTTTGCCTTTGAACTGCAGCTTGGTGACGCGCTGGCCGACTGGCTTGGTCAGGTCGATCGTGTAGTCGATGCCGGTGTAGATATCCCAGTTGTAGTCGGGCACCTGCGGCGACACCAGGCCCTTCGGGTCGGCCGGCAGGTTGGCCGCGTCGGCCGTCTTGAAGTACTCGGCGTCTTTTTCGAGCGCGCGGCGCAGGATGTCGCCGTTGATCTGCAGCACATACAGCGTGTTATCGTAGATGTACGAGCTGTACGCGTCGCGCAGCGCGATCTGGCCCTGCGGAATGTGGCCGGTGTCGTTGAAGATCGCCGCCAGCGAGATGTCGACGGGGTAGCCTGCCGCAGCCGCGGCATCGCTCTGCACGGTGTTGATCAGGTCGGCCAGCGGGCCGTCGGTGTAGCGCGCGGCCGGGCCGCCTGGGAATTCGCCCGTGGCCGTGCCGATTGGCGTGCTGATATACTTGAGTGTCTGGTCGTGGTACGGGTAGGCCAGGTCGGTCAGCTGCTGGTCGGCGTCGACGCCCTTCACATACTGCAGCGCCGAGTCTTTGCCGGCGACCTGCCAGCCCGAGCCGCTGCGCTGCAGCTGCAGCGTGACTTTGGCGAGCGCGCGGCCCCAGTACGACGGCTCGACGATCAAGACATTGTTGATCAGCGCTTTGGGCACGTCGAGGTGCGAGTGGCCCGCCAGAATCACGTCGATGCCCGGCACCTGCTGGGCCAGCTCGATCGTCAGGTTCTCGTCGGGCAGCGAGCCGCTGGGCACCCAGCTGCTCGGGTCGGCAAGCCAGGCCTGCGGGTCGCGCGTGTTGGCAGGCGTTTTGTCCCAGCCAATATGCTGCGAGATCACAACCACGTCGGCGCCGGCGGCCCTGATCTGCGGCACGTACTGCCTGGCGGTGTCGACCGGGCTGTCGAAGCGCAGGCCGGCGATATTCTCGGGCTTTTCCCAGTTGGGGATCGCCGGGGTAGTGAGGCCGAGAATGCCGACCTTGACGCCGTTGACCTCTTTGATGACGTAGGGCTGGAATGCCTCGCTGCCGTCGCTCTTGCGGATGTTGGCCGAGAGCAGCGGGAAGTTCAGCTGGCCCTTCCAGCGATTGAGCGTATCGAGGCCGTAGTTGAACTCGTGGTTGCCGATCGCTGCCGCGTCGTACCTGAGCGCGTTCATCGTCAGCGCCATCGGGTGAACGGCCTTCTGGTCGATGCGGGCGTAGTAGTAGCCCAGCGGCGTGCCCTGGATGGTGTCGCCGCTGTCGAGCAGCAGCAGGTTTGGATCTTTGGCGCGCTCCTGCTTGATCAGCGTGGCAACGCGCGCCAGGCCCCAGTCGGCCACCTTGCCGGTGTAGTAGTCCCAGGGCAGCAGGTTGGTGTGCAGGTCGCTGGTTTGCAGGATGGTGATGGTGGTGGCTTCGTCCTTCGCGCCCGCAGTGGGCGCCAGCAGCAGGCTCGGCAGCAGCAGCGCGCATCCGATCAGTGCCGGCAGCATTCGACGAAACAGCATATACTCTCCTTCCCGCTGGCGCCCGTGCTGTGCGGCACTCCAGCGTCGCGCGGCGTCGGAGGTTCGCGCGCTGCGGCCGCCGCACCGAGCGCGCTCCAATCGCGAACCCGGTGTGATTTCAATGGCGGCTGCGGCGATCATCGAGGCGCGAGCCTGCATTATACACGCTTTTGCGGGCCGTTTGGCGTAGAGTAGACAGAGGATGTGCGCTGTGGCTAGCTATGGTGCTCGCGCTCGCGCAGTGCGCCCACCTCGGCGATCGGCAGCTCGATCGTGAATGTCGAGCCGTGGCCGGGCGCGCTCACGACGTGGATCGTGCCGTGCATCAGCTCGAGCATACGCTGGCTGATTGCCAGGCCCAGCCCGGTTCCGCCGAACCGGCGCGTCAGCTGGTTGTCGACCTGGTGAAACGGCTGGAAGATCCGCTGAAGCTGCTCGGGCGCGATGCCGATGCCAGTATCCTGCACGCTCAGCACCAGGCGCCCGCCGCGCTCTTCGGCCGCCACGCGGATGGTGCCGCGCTCGGTGAACTTCACCGCGTTCGCCAGCACGTTGGTGACGATCTGCTCCAGGCGGCTGCTGTTGGCGCGCACGAGCGGCAGATCGCGCTCGAGCTGCAGCTCAAGCACGAGCGCGCGCGCGCGGATCTGCGGCTGGAGCGCCCCGACAACGCTGGCGATCACGCTGGCCACATCGACGGGGTAGAGGTCGATGCTGAAATGGCCGGCCTCGAGCTTCGAGAAATCGAGGATGTCGTTGATCAGCTGCAGCAGCATCTGGCCGCTGCGGCGGATGTGGCTCAGCGGCTCGAAGGTGCGCTCGGGCAGCGGCCCAAACACGCCCTGGTCGAGCATATCGGCGTAGCCGATGATCGATGTCAGCGGAGTGCGCAGCTCGTGGCTGACGGTTGCGAGAAACGCGGATTTCAGCGCGCTGGCTTCGTTGGCGGCCTCGTACAGCCGCGCGCGCGTGATCGCGTCGCTCACCAGCCGGCCGACGGTCTCGTAGAGCCGCAGGTTCTCGGCCTGGATCGCCAGCGCGGTGGTGTAGCCCATCGCCATCGCGCCTAGCGGCTCGTCGCGCTGGTACAGCGGCACCACCAGCATGGTTTGCAGCCCGAGGTTCGCCATCTCGGCGGCGGTGCGCGTGTCGTGCAGCGCCGGGTCGCTCAGCGCGAGCACGCGGCTGGCGCGCGCGCCCACGATCTCGAAGATAATGCCGAACTCGCTGGCCGACACAGTTGCGTTGGCAAAGCTGGCGACGCCGGGCGCGTCGTCGACCACCACGCGCAGCGCCTGGCCATCGGGCTGGAGCAGGCCGATCATGACCCGATCCCAGTGCATCGCCCGCACAATCTCGCCGGTGATCGCGCGCAGCAGGTCGTCGGTGTAGGCTGCGGCATTGGCCAGGCTGGCGATCTGGCTAAGCAGCGTCAGCTCGGCCAGCCGGCGGTCGAGCTGGCGTTCGATCTGGGCGCGGTCGGTCACGTCGCGCAGCAGTAGCAGCGTGCCCGCGCGGCTGCGGCTGCCGCCGATCGGGCGCAGGCGCGCCTCGACCACATGGCTGCCGGCGTCGGCGCGATACTCGACGGTGGCGCTGGTGGTGCCGGTGGCGCGGTCGGCCTGGTTTAGCAGCGGCACAATCGCGGCGGCCAGCGCCGAGTGGGCGGCAAGCTCGGGCATGCCGCGGCCGAGCCAGGCGTCGGTGCCTACGGCCAGCAGCCGCGCGGCGGCCGGGTTGGCGGCGGCAATCGCGCCGTGGCGGTCGAGCACCACCAAGCCATCGGGCATCTCGTCGACGATCTCCTGCTGAGCGATCGGCGTAAGGTTGAGCAGCTGGTACTGGCGCGTGGCGTAGAACATCAGCGCGCCCGAGGCGGTGAACAAAAACGGCGTGGGGTCGTCGATGGCGCGGATCTGGAAGCCGCCGAGCACGTAGGCGATGTTGCCGACGATCGGGAACAGCGCGGCCAGCAGCACGAACTCGGCCTGGCTGCGGTACAGCAGGCGCGGCTCGCGCAGCGCGTAGATGAAGAAGCCGAGGCCCAGGCCAACGCAGGCGTAGGAGTACAGGAAGTGCAGCCAGAACAGGACGCCGCGCTGCACCGCCAGCGCCACGAATGGCCGGGTTGGGTCGGGCTCGATCCGGCTCCACCACATGTGGTGCCAGCCGTTGGTCAGCACCGCCAGGTAGGCCAGCGCCGGCGGCAGCGTCAGCAAGGCCACGGTCAGGCCGCCGGCGCGGCTCTGGCGCCGGGCGTAGGCCAGCGCGAACAGCAGCCAGCACGGCCCTACCGCCACAATCCCGGCGTACTGCACCTGTGCCCAGAACAGCGCCCAGGCGTGGGTCGGGCTGCCGACGCTGAACGTATGGCACAGCGACCAAAAGGCCACTGCCAGCATGAGCAAGCTGAATGGCCGGGCCTCGGTGGTGCGGCGCTGCCAGCCATAGAGCGCCAGCCCGGCCGAGATGCAGGCGGGAATCAGGTACAGAATGATCGGGGGCAGTGCACTCATATGCGCGACTCAGCTACGGATGGAATCCCATTATACTTGAGCGCGCAAGCCACCCGCGGGCCTTGCTACGAGGGCACTGCACATTCCTGCCGTCAGGTGTACTTGCGGTGGCTGCTGCCCTGGCCTGGCGCCGGGGCGCTCGGCGCGGCCTGGCCGGCTGCCCCGCCCAGCAGCTGGCCCAGCAAGTCGCCCAGGCCGCTGGGGAGGCCGGGCAGCGGCAGCGGCGTTCCGTCGCCGGGCTGGTTGTTCGGTTGCGGGTCTGGCGCCTGCGCCGGCGGCTGGGAGGCTGCGCCGCCAGCCTGGCTGAGCACGCCGCGCAGCAGGGCACCGAACAGGCCCTCGAGCAGCGAGGCCGCGCCGGCCGCGCCGGGGTCGATCTTGCCCGAGGTATCGGTTCCGCCCGACCTGCCATAGCCCACCGGCGACTGTGCGGTGCCGAACGAGCCGCGCCGCAGGTTCAGCAGCGCCGTCAGGATCGCGTCGACATCGGATTGGCCGCCGCGCTTGGCCTGCACATACGCCAGAATACCGGGCAGCAGCACATCGAGCAGCGAGCCATCGCCCTGCTTCGTACCGCTGGCCTGGCGCGCGCCCGCCAGCAGTCCTTCGAGCAGCGGCAGCAGGTCGTCGAGCGAGAAGCTGGTTTGGCCGGCCAGGCGCTTGCCGGCCTCGCGCAGCCCCTGGGCGTAGATCGGCGCGGTGGCGCCCTGGCCGCGTTTCTTCAGCACCTGGGCGGCGTGGCCAAGCGCCGCGCCGATATCGTCGGTGTTGCCGGCGGGGCCGAGCGTATGCGATAGCGTATCGGTGATCAGGCGAAAGTTTGCCGCCATGTTGTCGCCGGTATCGTTGTCGCCGTGGTCGATGCTATTGATCTGCGCGCGATCCTGCTCGATATTCCGGGTCATCGCCTCGAACAGGCCGATCAGTCCGTCTGCTGGCGCCATAGGAAATCCTTTCTGCTGGATGCAAACCGCCCCGAGGCCGCAGTATAGCACCATTCTGCCGCTCGCCGCGCCGCGAACGTAATCAAACATGCGGGCTGAGTAAATAAACAGCAATCGTTGGCGCGAGGGCGGTATGATACAATAGGCGCGGTTCTGATGCGCTAGATGCGTGAAACCTAGAGGAGGCCATATGGCGAAGCAAACCATCCGCGATGTGGAGTGGGCCGGCAAGCGCGCGCTCGTGCGGGTCGACTTCAATGTTCCGCTGGAGAACGGCCGGATCACCGACGACACGCGTGTGCGCGCGGCCCTGCCGACGATCCAATATTTGATCGACCATGGCGCGGCGGTGGTGCTGATGTCGCACCTGGGCCGCCCGAAGAACAAGGTGGTCGAGGGCCTGCGGCTGGCGCCGGTGGCGGCGCACCTTGCCGAGCTGCTGGGCCGCGCGGTGCAAAGCGTGCCGGTGACGGTCGGGCCCGAGGCCGAGGCCGCGGCGGCGGCGCTGAAGCCCGGCGACGTGCTGATGCTCGAGAATACGCGCTTCGACGCGCGCGAGGAGGCCAACGACGAGAGCATGGCGCGCGAGCTGGCGCGGCTGGGCGATGTGTATGTGAACGACGCGTTTGGCGCGGCCCACCGCGCGCACGCCTCGACCGAAGGCGTGGCGCATTTCCTGCCGGCGGTGAGCGGCCTGCTGCTCGAGCGCGAGATCTCCGAGCTGGGCGGCCTGCTCGAAAACCCCGAGCGGCCGTTTGTGGCGATCATGGGCGGCGCCAAGATCAGCGACAAGATTAGCGTGATCACCAACCTGCTGCGCCTGGTCGACAGCCTGCTGATCGGCGGCGGCATGGCCAACACCTTTTTCCTGGCCATGGGCTACCCGGTGGGCGACTCGCTGGTGGAGCGGAATGCTGTAGGCGAGGTGAACAAGATCCTTGAGTTCGCGCGCGAGCGCAGCGCCGAGATCCTGCTGCCGACCGACGCGGTGATCGCCGACGCCATGAGCGCCACCGCCAACCGCAAGACGGTGAGCGTCGACAGCGTACCCGATGGCTGGCGCATTCTCGACATCGGCCCGGAGACGGTGGCGGCGTTCGCCGAGCGGATCAAGAGCGCCAAGACGGTGGTGTGGAATGGCCCGATGGGCTACTTCGAGGCTGCGCCGTTCGCCGAGGGCACCCGCGGCGTGGCGCAGGCGATGAGCGAGAGCGGCGGGCGCACGGTGATCGGCGGCGGCGACTCGGTGGCGGCGGTGGAGCAGATGGGCCTGGCCGACAAGATCGGCCATATCTCGACTGGCGGCGGCGCCTCGCTCGAGCTGCTCGAGGGCCGCGCGCTGCCCGGCGTGGTAGCGCTGAACGACAAAGACAAGTAGTGTGCAGAGGCAAGAACCGAGAACCTGGAACCATCGCGCCGAGCGGGTTCTTGGCTCTCGGTTCTTGGGCCTACCGGCTAGATCCCTTCGGTTTCCATCCAGGCGGCCACAGCGGCATCGTCGGCGGCGGGGTTGCCGCCCGGGATGTAGCGATAGCGCTCGCCGTAGCCCTCCATCACCTGGTTGCGCAGCGTCTCGACTTCGGGCGAGGTGTCGGTATCGTTGATCTGCACCACATTGCCGGTGTCGAGATCGAGGTAAAAGCTGAGCGCCGGGTCGTTCTGTGCGAGCGCGGCACGGATTTGCGCGCGATTGTAGGTAGCTGGCACGCTCGGTCTCCCTCGGCAGGTATGAGCTGCCTGAGTATCGTGATAGGCCGGGAAACGGTTCTCGCCTGGCTGCGGTAGCCAGCCTGCGAGAACCGTTTCGTATGGTACACGAAGAGCTAGCGTTCTGCAAGTTATAGTAGCGGCTGAAACTTTGCGCACCGGCCCGCGTATACAGGGTAGGAAGATTCTATGGATCAGCAGGTCGAAGAGATCGGCTGGGTCGACCAGGCGCTGCGGGGCGATCGCGCGGCATTTGGCCAGCTGATGCATCGCTACGCCGGGGCAGTCTATAATCTGGCGTATCGCATGCTCGGCAACGCGGAAGACGCCGAGGATGCCAGCCAGGAAATATTTTTGCGCGCGTATACGCGGCTGGCCAGCTTCGACCGCACGCGCAAGTTTTCGACGTGGCTGCTGTCGATTGGCTCGAACTACTGCATCGACCGGCTGCGCCGCCGCAGGTTCGCCTGGCTGACGCTCGACGACGCGGCGTATGCGCTGCCAAGCGCCGAGCCTGGCCCCGAGCGCAGCGCGCTCAGCCACGAGCGGCGCGAGCGCGTGCAGCAGGCGCTGCAGCGGCTGCCCGAGAACTACCGCCTGGTGACGGTGCTGCGCTACTGGCACGACCTCTCGTACGAGGAGATCGAGCGCGTGACCGGCCTGCCCGAGAGCACAATCAAGACCCGCCTGCACCGTGCCCGCCATATGCTGGCGGCGGCGCTAGGCCCAGAGGAACAGATGCTATGGGATACCGAGACGACCGCATAGACGAGCGCGCCGAGCAGGCGCTACGCCGCGCGCTCGCGCGCCTCGACGAGCCGCAGTTCGCCGCGCCGCCGCCCGATTTGGTGTCGCGCAGCGCGCGGCGCCTGCCGTCCCAGCCACCGGCCGTGGCCGCCCGCCAGGCCGCGTGGGCCGCCTGGCTACGCCTGGCCTGGCGCGCGACGCTGCTGGCGCTGGCGCTGCTGGTTGTGGCTCTTGGCGCGGCGGCGCTCTTCGGCGGCGACTGGCTTGCCTTGCGCTTTGGCGACGGCAGCGCCGGCCTGAGCCGAACGCTGCTGGCGCTGCAGCTGCTTTCCAAGCCGCTGTGGCGCGCGTTTGGCCTGGCGGGCGCGCCGCAGCTGCTGGCGCTGGCGGTGCTGTTCGCCGGCGTGGCGGCGCTGTGGTGGTGGCTGGCGCGCCCAGCGCCGCAGTACGCGATGGAGCGTGGGCCATGAAGCGACTGATATACCTGTTCTGCGCACTGCTCGCGGCGCTGCTGCCGGGCGCGGCGCTGGCCCAGGATGATGCCCCGCTGGTCGTCGTGGCCGGCCAGCACGAGCCGGGCAGCGTGGCGACGATCGGGCGTGATATTCGCGTCGACGGCAGCGTCGACGGCGATGTGACCAGCTGGAGCGGGGCGATCACCGTCGCCGGTACAGTTGGCGGCGATGTCGTGAGCTATGGCGGCGCGGTGACGATCCTGCCGACGGGGCGGGTGGCCGGGCACGTGATGGCATCCGGCGGTGCGCTCCGGCTTGCGGCCGGCGCGGTGGTGGCTGGCCAGGCGATCCAGGGCGAAGCCGGCGGCGGCACGCTGGCGAGCCTGCTCGACCTTTTCGCGCCTGGCGATGGCGCAGGCGTGCCCGGCGGCGTAGGCCGGGTGCTGTTTGGCGGCACTGCGGGCGCGCTGCTGGCGGCGTTTTGCCTGCTGCTGCTGGCCTTCTGGCCGCGCCGAACGCAAGATCGCGAGCGCCGCGCTGGCGGCGCGCCTCGCCGTGCGCTGGCGCTTGGCTCAGCGCGGCCGCGCTGGCGCTGGCGCTGCCGCCGCTGCTGCTGGCGCTGCTGATCGCCTCGGTGATTGGGCTGCCGCTGGTGCGGGTGCTAGTGGTGCTGCTGGTGGCGGCGGCGTATGCCTATGGCCTAGCGATCGTGGCACGCATCGGCGGCGATTGGCTGGCGCGGCGGCCTGGAGCGCGGCCCGCACTGGGCAGCCTGCCGGTGGTGGCGGTGCTGGCGCTGGTGGTGCCGCTCGCGCTGCTCAGCGCCGCCGCGCCGCTGTGGGGTGCGCTGGCGTTTCAGCTGCTGGCGCTGCCTGGCCTTGGCGCGGCAATCCTTAGCCGCGGCGGCACAGCCCTAGCCAGCATAGCGCCGGCCTGCCGGGCCGGCGCTATGCCGCATACGCCTACCCTTCGAGCAGCAGCGCCTCGGGATCTTCCACCAGCTCTTTCACGCGCACCAGGAAACGCACCGACGTGCTCCCGTCGATCAGCCGGTGGTCGTATGAGAGCGCCACGTACATCATAGGGCGAATCACCACCTGGCCGTTCAGGGCGATCGGCCGCTCTTCGATCTTGTGCATGCCCAGGATGCCGACCTGCGGCGCGTTGAGAATCGGCGTAGACATAAGCGAGCCGAACACGCCGCCATTGGTGATGGTGAACGTGCCGCCCTGCAGCTCGGCCAGCGTGAGCTTGCCGTCGCGCGCGCGCCCGGCCAGGTCGGCGATCTCACGCTCGATCTGCGCGAAGCTCTTGCGGTCGGCGTCGCGCAGCACCGGCACCACCAGCCCTTCCTCCACCCCCACCGCAATGCCGATGTCGTAGTAGCGCTTCAGCACAATTTCGCTGCCCTGCAGCTCGGCGTTGAGCATGGGAAAGGCTTTCAGGGCGCCGACGACCGCGCGGGTGAAGAACGACATAAACCCGAGCCCGATGCCGTGGCGCTCTTTGAATGTGTCTTTGCGGCGCTTGCGCAGCTCCATCACTGCGGTCATGTCGATCTCGTTGAATGTGGTGAGCATTGCCGCGTTATGCTGGGCTCGACCAGGCGGCTGCGCGATGGTCTGGCGGCGACGGGTCAGGCGCACCCGCTCCTCGCCACGGCTGTCGGCGGCTGGGGCCGGCGCGCCGGTGCGGCCGCTGGCTGTGCGGGTGGCGGCGCGGCTGGGTTGCGGCTGGAGCAGCCGGGGCGGCCTCTGGGCTTGCTGCGTCGCAATGTCCTCTTTTGTCACGCGGCCGCTCCTACCCGCTGCCGGCGATCGCCCGCAGATCAACGCCTCCTCGGCGAGGATCCGGCGCGCCACTGGCGTGGCGCGTGCGTCGCGCTCGTCGGCGGCGGCGCGGCAGGCGTTGGCTGAGCGGCAGGCGGCAGCGGCAGGCGCGCTCACGCCATTCTGCCTCGCCGCGCCCGCGCCAAGCGTGCCGATCACCCGCCGACGGCCACGTTCGCCTTCGCCCTTGATGATCTGCTCAAGCACGCCAGCCTTACCGGCGGTCACTTCCACACTAACTTTATCGGTCTCGAGATCGACCAGCGTCTCGCCGGCCGCCACCGCATCGCCGACGCGCTTGAGCCATTTGCCGACAGTGGCCTCGACAATCGACTCGCCCAGGGTCGGGACGCGCACTTCAACAGCCATACTACTCTCCAAATATACGCTCGACTGACGCACCAAGCGGGTCTTCCAACGAAATTGCTCTGCGATTATGGTAGGCTGCCAACCGCCGGCTGCAGCTGGCCCTGCAGCGCCAGCGCGATGATCCGCGCCTGCTCGAGCGTGTGCTCGACCAGCGAGCCCTCGGCAGGGGTGGCCGACTCGCCGCGCCCAACGTACAGCAGCGGCAGGTCGGGCGGCAGCAGCGCGCGCAGCCGTGGCGCGATGTAGCCCCATGCGCCCATATTGCGCGGCTCTTCTTGGAGCCACACCACTTCAAGCAGGTGCGGGTAGCCCTCCAGCAGCGAGCGCAGCTCGGCCTCGGGGAACGAGTACAGCTCCTCGACACGCGCGACGGCCACACTCGGCGAGGAGTTGGCCTCGGGCGCGCCCAGCAGGTCGATATACACCTTGCCGCTGCACAGCACCAGGCGCGTTACGTCGGCGGCGCGCTCGCGGCCGGTCGGGTCGTCGATCACGCGCTGGAAGTGGCCCTCGGCCAGGTCGTGCAGCGATGACCCGGCGCGCGGGTGGCGCAGCAGGCTTTTCGGCGACATCACGATCAGCGGCCGCGGGTCGCTGGTGAGCAGCGCGGCCTGGCGGCGCAGCAGGTGGAAATACTGGCCGGCGCTGGTGCAGTTGGCCACGCGCAGATTTTCGTCGGCGGCCAGCTGCAAGTAGCGTTCGAGGCGCGCGCTGGAGTGCTCGGGCCCCTGGCCTTCGTAGCCGTGCGGCAGCAGCAGCACCAGCGCGGGCAGCTGGCTCCACTTGGCGCGCCCGCTGACGATGAACTGGTCGATGATCACCTGCGCGCCGTTGGCGAAATCGCCAAACTGCGCCTCCCACAGCACCAGCGTGTTCGGCGCGTGCGACGAGTAGCCGTACTCAAAGCCCAGCACGGCCACCTCGGAGAGTGGGCTGTTGTGGATCGCGAACGAGGCTTTGGCCTGCGGCAGCGTCTGCAGCGGCGTGTAGGCCTGGCCGGTGCTTGTGTCGCGCAGCACGGCGTGGCGGTGGCTGAACGTGCCGCGCTCGCTGTCCTGGCCGGTGATGCGGATGGGGATGCCGTCGGCCAGGATCGAGGCGAACGCCAAGGCCTCGGCGTGGCCCCAGTCGATGCCATTCTCGAGCTCGAAGGCGCTGCGGCGGCGCTCGAGTGTGCGCTCGAGCCGGCTGTTGATCGTGAAGCCGGCGGGGCGGTTGAGCAGCGCGGCGTTCAGCATCTGCAAGCGCTCGGCGGGCACTGCGGTTTGGGTACGGCGGGCCAGGCCGGGCGGCGCGGGCTTGGGCCGGCGATCCTCGTGCGGCTTGGTCTCGGCCTCGCGGCGGGCCTGCTGCAGCTTCTCGGTCACCTCGGCGATCATGCGCTCGGCCTCGGCGGCGTCGATCAGCCCATCGGCGATCAGCCGGTCGGCCCAGATCTGGCGCACCGTCGCGTGGTTGGCGATCGTCGTGTACATCTTCGGCTGGGTGAAGGCCGGCTCGTCGCCCTCGTTGTGGCCCCAGCGGCGGTAGCCCACAAGGTCGATCACGAAATCCTTGCCGAACTGCTCGCGGTAGGCGTGGGCCATGCGCGCCACGGCGATGCATGCCTCCACGTCGTCGGCATTCACATGCACGATCGGGATCTCGAAGCCCTTGGCCAGGTCGCTGGCGTACAGTGTGCTGCGCGAGTCGCTTGGCTCGGTGGTGAAGCCGATCTGGTTGTTGGTAATGATATGGATCGTGCCGCCGGTGCGGTAGCCCTTCAGCCGCGACATATTCAGCGTCTCGGCCACCACGCCCTGGCCTGGGAACGCCGCGTCGCCGTGGATCAGAATCGCCAGCGAGGCGCGGTCGCTCTGCTCGGGCGCGCCCGGCCGGTCGCGCTGCTCCTGGGCGGCGCGCGCGCGGCCCTCGACCACCGGGTTGACGAATTCGAGGTGGCTGGGGTTGGGCGCCAGCGTGATCGGCATCGACTCGATCCCGCTTTCGCGGTAGGTGCGCTGCGCCCCCAGGTGGTATTTTACGTCGCCGGCCCAGCCGACGCTGCCCTTGCCCGAAGGCGAGGCACCATCGCTGCGGTTGGCGGCGTGGAATTCGGCCAGAATCGCGTCGTAGGGCTTGCCGAGCGTGTGCGCCAGCACATTCAGGCGCCCGCGGTGGGCCATGCCGATCACCACCTCGTGCGTGCCAAGCAGCGCGGCGTTGCGGATGATCGAGTCGAGCATGGGCACGAGCATGTCGCAGCCCTCAAGCGAGAAGCGCTTCTGGCCGACGAAGTTGGTATGCAGGAAGCGCTCGAACGTCTCCACCTCGGTGAGCCGCATCAGCAGCTCACGCCGGCGCCGGTCGCTCACAAAGCCGTAGAAGAACTGGCGGCTTTCGATCGCCTCGCGGATCCAGCTGCGCTCTTCGAAGTTCTGGATGTGGTCGGTCTCGTAGCCGATCGAGCCAGAGTAGGCCGCGCGCAGCTTCTCGACGCCCTCGAGCGCGTTGTGCGATTCGGCGGCCAGCGGGCCGCGCACAATGCTGGCCGGCAGCCCGGCCAGAAACTCCTCGTCGACGCCGTGGATGCTGAGCTGCAGCCCCAGGTCGCCGGGCGGGTCGCTGCCGAGCGGGTCGATCCGCGCGTCGAGGTGGCCTAGCTCGCGGATGTAGCGGATCAGCCGGGCAGCCGCGACGGTGCGTGTCACGTCGAGCTGGGCGGCCGCTGGCGCGGGTGCGGCGGGTGCGGCGGGTGCGGATGCGGCGGGTGCGGATGCGGGCGTGGCCTCGGGCGGCGCCCAGCGCTCGAACGCCGCGCGCGTGGCCGCGTCGACCGACAGCGGGTCGCGCTGGTAGCGCTCGTACAGCTCGAGCACATAGCCGGCATTCGGGCCGTGAAACATCGAAAGGTTGGTCATTGCACTTCCTTAGTGGCAATCTGAAGCCACACCGGCCAATTGACGGCTGTGCGGAAACGATATGGGCTGAACGCGAAGAAAAATGCTGCGCTCAAGTATAGAGGACGCACCAGTGAGCGTCAAGGGTGGCCGGCCTGCGATTCGCGCAACCGTTTGGCCGCGCCAGCGATATACCTATGAGTCCTATCGAGAGGCCTTGCTATGCCGATATCGCTGAAGCTGTTGCTGATCTCGGCTGACCCGGCGCTGCTGGATGGCCTGCGAGCGGCCGTAGCCCTGCTTGGGCCGCAGGCCGCCGCGCTGGCGTGCGGATCGGCTGAAGAGGCGGCGCTGGCCGATCCGCCGCCCGAGCCCGAGCTGATCGTGCTCGACGGGCGCGTGCCCGCCGTTGTGGCCCAGCAGGTCGCCGTGCTGCGCCGGATGCACACCTGCGCCGACGTGCCGCTAGCGCTGGCCGGCGCCAGCGAGCTGGCCCACGGAGCGATCGCCACGCTGCCGGCCGGCGCCGACGCGCCCGCGCTAGCGGCCGAGCTGACAGCGCTGTGGCGGCGCCACCAGAGCCGCCAGCTCGAGCAGTTCATTCGCCAGCTGGCGGCCGAGTATATTCTGGAGCTGCCGGAGCTATGGCAGCAGATCGCGCGCGGCTGGGCAGGCCTTCAGCGCGAGTGGCGCGCCGACGAGTGCGAGCAGATGCGCCGGCTGGTACACACCATGCGCGGGGCCAGCGCTTCGCTGAACCTCGCGCCGCTCAACGCTGCGGCGCGCACGCTCGACCAGGCGCTGGCGCTTACAACGGCCGTGCCGCCAGCCGCCGAGCAGGTCGCCGAGCTTGACCTGGCCTTCGAGCAGCTGCGCCGCGCGATAGCCGCGCTCGCCTGAGTCACTCGCTTGGCACCTTCAGGCCATCTTTGGCCAGCAGGCGCCGGCCGTCCTTGCTGCCGATAAACCCGAACAGCTCTTGCACGGCGCGCGGCGCGCCGCGCTCGCGCGAGCGCAGGGCGTACCAGTCGTGCTGAATATTCACTCCCGCCAGATCGACCACGCCCATCTCGCGGCCGCGCGGGATGCGCGTCTGCGGCACAAACGCCAGCCCGATGCCGTCGCGCACTGCCTGCAGCGTCAGGCCGATCGCGTCGGTTTCAAGCGCCACGTGGATATCGGCGGCGCCCACGCCGCGCCGCCGCAGCCCGTCCTCAATGATCCGCCGCAGCGGCGTGCCGGCGCGCGGCAGCACCAGTGGGTGCTCGCGCAGCAGGCCCGGCGGCGCTTGCTCTTGCTGCAGCAGCGCGTGGCCGCGCGGCGCCAGGAGCGCCACGCGCTCCGAACCCAGCAGCAGCGTCTCCCAGCCGCGCCGGCGCTGCTGCTCTTCGGCCAGCAGGATCTGGGCCTGGTGATCCTCAAGCCACTCCAGCAGCGTCTCGATCGGCGCCACCGTCACCGTCACGGCGATGGCGGGAAAGCGCGCGTGGAACTCGCGCAGCAGCGTGGGCAGCAGCACCTCGCCGCTCGACGGCGTGCAGCCTACCACCACGCGCCCGCTGACCTGCCCGCGCAGCGCGCGGATGCTCTCCTCGGCGCGCGCCGAGAGCGCCAGCATCTCGCGCGCCGAGATCACCAGGTCTTCGCCGGCGTGCGTCAGCATCATCTGCTGGCCGACGCGCCGGAATAGCCGCACGTGGTCGAGCTGATCTTCGAGCGCGCGGATGTGCTGGCTCACTGCGGGCTGCGACATATGCAGGCGCTCGGCGGCGGCGCTGTAGTTGCCGGCCTCGACTACGGCGAGAAAGGTTTGCAGGTGGATCGTGTTGAGCATGTCTTATGCACCCACGTTACGCGCTGGGGGCGCGGGGCCGGCAAGCCGCCCTCGCGGCCCGCTTTTTTTTGGCCAGTCGCGGCCACAATGTGGCTGCGACTGGCCAAAAAAAGAAAAGCAATTTGGCGGGCTGCGCCCCCTAACCTACCGCGTGGCGGCGCGGCGCCGGGTAAGCCATGTTACTGGGCAGGCACCACCGCGCCGGTGAAGTAAAAGCCGAGCGCCACCACCAGGTACACCGCCAGCAGCTGCGCGCCCTCAAGCCAGTTGCTTTTGCCGTCCACCGACACCAGCGTGGCGCTGAACACCGCCAGCGTCAGCGCCACCACCTCGAACAGGCTGAAGAACAGCGTCAGCTCGGGGCCGAACAGCAGGCTGATGAACACCAGCAGCGGCGCGACAAACAGCGCAACCTGCATGCTCGATCCGAGCGAGATCGACAGCGACAGGTCCATCTTGTTCTTCAGCGCCACCTGCACGCCAACGATATGCTCGGCTACGTTGCCGACGATCGGGATGATGATCACGCCCAGGAAGAGCTTGCTGATGCCCAGGCTCTCGACCACCGGCTCGACTGCGCCCACCAGAAATTCGCTCAGGAATACGATCGCCACCGTGCTGATCGCCAGCACTCCCACCGACATCGGCACGCTCCACCGGGCAGTGTGGGCCTGCTCTTCCTCGGAGTGGTCGTCGGTGCCGGAATGCTCCTCGCGCTCCGGCGTTCGGAACGTAAACAGCAGGCTCAGCAGGTACAGCACGATCAGAATGCCGGCGACCCACAGGCTCAGCTGGTTGAGCGCCGGGTCGTTCACATTGGTGTTGAACACGTCGAGCCGCCCGCTTTGTAGCTCGTGCAGCAGCTCGAACAGCGTCGGGATGATCAGGCCGATGACTGCCAGCGTCATCATCGTGGCCGACACGCCGGTGAGCGTGCGGTCGAACTTCTGCGTGCCGTGCCGCCAGCCGCCCAGCAGCAGGCTGGCGCCGAGGATCAGCAGCAGGTTGCCCAGGATCGAGCCGGTGATCGACGCCTTCACCAAGTCGAACTGGCCCTGGCTCAGCGCCACAATCGTGATGATCAGCTCGGCCGCGTTGCCCAGCGTCGCGTTCAGCAGGCCGCCGATCTGCGGGCCGGTGTGGATCGCCAGCTCTTCGGTGGCTTCGCCAAGCAGGCCGGCCAGCGGCACCAGCGCCACGCACGAGAACACAAACACGAGGATGGGACTCCAGTGTAGAAATTCGGCCGCCGCCGCGAGCGGCACGAACGCCAGCAGATAGCGCAAGTACTTCAAGCGCGCTCCTTCCTTTCTTCCTCCTTCAGCGGTTTCCGGTTCTGCCCCTGAGCTGTACTAATTGGCTGCGGTGGGCGCTATGATACCACGGAATACCCCGCGCATTCCTGCGATGCCGCGCCTATGATAAATCTTTTGACACAAAGGCTTGCGTTTCGGTGAGGATAGGAGTAGGATATCCGCAGGCACAATGGCGGTGCGGCGGTTCGACTTCTGCTTCTGGCAGCAATACGGCGGCGTGGCCGAAATAGGGCCGCGCCGTGTTTGTGCTTATACGGGCTTCGTATATCGCGCGCCGACCGTGAATGTCGTGCGGCGGCCAGAGAGGAACCTGCCATGTTGTCGGACCACGAGATCAGAGATCTGCTGCACCACACCCGCACGATCGCAGTCGTTGGCCTGAGCCAGCACCCCGAGCGCGATTCGTATGCTGTGGCGCGCTTTCTGCAGCGCAATGGCTATCGCGTGCTGCCGGTGAACCCGAACCTGAGCGAGCGCGTGCTGGGCGAGCGGCCCTACGCCAGCCTGCGCGATATCACCGAGCATGTCGATATTGTCGATATTTTCCGGCGCCCCGAGTATGTGCCGGCGATCGTCGAAGACGCGATCGCGATCGGCGCCGATGTCGTCTGGACGCAGCTTGGGATCGTGAACCAGGCGGCCGCACTGCGCGCGAAGCAGGCCGGCCTGGGCATGGTGATGAACCGCTGCATCGCGATCGAGCACCGCCGCCTGATGCGCGTGGTCGAGAGCGTGCTGTACTAGCGCGCCGCAGCCCGCACGCGAATAGACGCGAATTGACGCCAAGCAACTGTCGCCGTTCGCGTCTATTTGAGTCGCTTCCGCCGGCTCCAGCCGCCGCGTTCCGGCGCGGCTTCCCGCCTGCCCCGCCTCAGCCGCTCGCCACCCGCCGCGCCAAACCACATACTTCCCACATCGCTTCTTAACAAAGTCTGAAAATCTTCTTGCTATCATCATGGCTGTGAGCAAGGCCAGGGCGCGGCGCCGCGAGATGCCGCGCTTCACGATAGCAGGGAGACATATATGCGCATCATTGGGCGAACGCTGATTATTCTGGCGGCGGCGCTGGCTGTGGCCGGGGTTGTGTGGGCGCTGGCCGGCAGCGGCAGCGCGGCGGCCTCGGGCATGCCGGGTGGCGGCATGGAGCACGGCGGCGATCAGGGCGCCAGCCTGTTTGGCGCGATCGAGGTGCTGAAGAACCTGGTGGTGGTAGGGGTGATCGTTGGCCTTACCAGCCTGGCCTCGCGCCTGAAGTCGCGGCGCCGCCCGGCTGCGGCCTGAGCGGCTTGGTTTGCGCTTGGGCTGCGTTGGTTCGATAATAGCGCGTGTTGCACGTCGTGCTGTGTTGCCGGTGGCCGCCCGCGCCGCGCGCCGCTACCGGCAGCCCACAAGGAACGGTACCGCTTATGGCCCAAACAATTCTGGTTGTCGACGACGAGTCCAAGCTGCGCGATCTCATTCGCGTCTACCTCGAGCAAGAGGGCTACCGCGTGGTCGAGGCCGGGCACGGCCGCGAGGCGCTGTATGTCGCGCGCGTCGAAAAGCCCGACCTTGTGATACTCGACGTGATGATGCCCGAGATGGGCGGCTTCGAGTTCATGCGCGCCTTTGGCAAAGAGGCCAGCACCCCGGTGATCATGCTGACGGCGAAAGTCGACGACTCGGATAAGATTGTGGGCCTCGAGCTGGGCGCCGACGACTACGTCACCAAGCCGTTCAATGTGCGCGAGCTGATCGCGCGCGTGCGCGCGGTGCTGCGGCGCACCCAGCGCGGCACTGCCGAGCCCGATCTGCTGCGCGCATTCGATATTGTGCTCGACCGGGCCGGCTGCACGGTGAAAGTCGCCGACCAGTTTATCGATCTGACGCCTTCGGAGTTCGAGATTCTGGCGACGCTGATGGCCGCGCAGGGCCAGGTATTCTCGCGGCTCGACCTGCTCGACCGCATGTCGGGGAACGCCTACGATGGCTACGAGCGCACGATCGACGTGCACATCCGCAACCTGCGCACCAAGATCGAGCCCGACCCCAGGCACCCGAAATATATTGAGACAGTCTATGGCATGGGCTATCGCTTTGCGCCCGCCAAGGCGCCAACTGATCGATGAGGATCGGCATATGCGCTCGCTTACCGCAAAATTAATCCTCGCGTTCGCGCTTGTGGGCGTGATCGGCGCGGCGCTCGTGGCCGTGCTGGTGGGCGTGCGCACGCGCTCCGAGTTCGACCGCTTTCTGTCGGGGCGCGACCAGGGCGTGCTGCGCGACGCGCTGACGACCTACTACGCCGGCCACGGCAGCTGGGATGGCGTGCACGATATGCTCGCGGCCGACCAGACGCTGACATTCTACAGCCGTAGCGTCGCGCTGGCCGACGCGCGCGGCCAGGTGGTGCTGCCCGACGCGGGCCACCCGAGCGGCTCGGCGGTGCCGCGCGCCGCGCTCGAAAACGCCGTGGCAATCAACGTCAATGGCGCGACCGTCGGCTATATGGTTGTGAGCGCGCCCGCAGCGCGGGCGCAGCCCGGCGCGCAGCCGCCCGAGCAAGATTTCCTCTCGCGCGTCACGATCGCGGCCGGGCTGAGCGCGATTATCGCGGCGCTGATCGCCATGCTGATCGGCGGCGTGCTGGCGCGCACGCTCACACGGCCGCTGCGCGAGCTGATCGCGGCGACGCACGTGATGGCCGGCGGTACCTTCGACCAGCGCGTGCAGGTGCGCTCGCGCGACGAGATCGGCGAGCTGGCCGGCTCGTTCAACAAGATGAGCAGCGACCTGGCGCGCGCCAGCCAGCTGCGCAAGCAGATGACCGCCGACCTTGCGCACGATCTGCGCACGCCGCTGAGTATTCTGCGCGGTTATACCGAGGGCTTGAAAGATCAGCGGCTGGCTGGCTCGCCGGCGCTGTTTGCGGTGATGCACGGCGAGGTCGAGCATCTGCAGCGCCTGGTCGACGACCTGCGGGTGCTCTCGCTGGCCGACGCCGGGGAGCTTTCGCTCAACCGCCGCGCAGTGGATCCGCGCGCGCTGATCGAGCGCACCGGGCTGGCCTATTTCGTGCAGGCCGAGCAGCAGGGCATCGAGATGCGCGTCGAGGCCGAAGACGACCTGCCGTCGATCGCGGTGGACACCGACCGGATGACGCAGGTGCTGAATAACCTGGTGTCGAACGCGCTGCGCTACACCAGCAGCGGCACGATCGCGCTGGCGGCCGAGGGCGCCGGGGGGCGCGTGCGCCTGCGCGTACGCGACACGGGCAGTGGCATCGCGCCCGAGGATCTGCCGTTTGTGTTCGACCGCTTCTACCGCGCCGATAAGGCGCGCCAGCGCACCGATACGAACGCATCGGGCCTGGGCCTGGCGATCGCCAAAGCGATTGTCGAGGCGCACGGCGGCAGCGTGAGCGTGGAGTCAGCGCTGGGCGTGGGCACGACATTCACGATCGAACTGCCGGCGGTTGAGCAGGCCAGCCCGCCGCTGCTGCGTGCCGGCGAGCCCGCGCGCCTGCCGGCCGGGAGTCGCGTGGGCTAGCAAATGGGGCGCGAGGGGCATAGCCGATCGCACTTCCCCTTTTCAGCCAGCTTCTCTTCTGGGTATCACGGCTGCTGCGCCACGACCACCCGAAAGCCCAGGTGATTGCGCCAGTAGCTCGGCGGCAGGCGGCTGCGGTACGTGCAGCGCGCGTGTGTCGGGTTGGTTGCGCACGACGAGCCGCGCAGCGTGTACACTTCGGCCTCGCAAAACGGCCGCGCCGCGCCGGGGTAGCTGGCGTAGGGGCTGCCGGTCCACTCCCACACATTGCCTACGCAGTCGTGAAGACCATACGGGCTGGTGCCGCCAGGGTAGCAGCCTACCGGCGAGGTCATCCAGAAGCCGCGCGCCTCGGCGGTGTTAGCCTGCTCGCTCGACCATCCATCGCCCCACGGGAACCGGCGCTTCGCCTGCCGCCCGGCGTCCCAGCTGGCGGCCTTCTCCCACTCCAGCTCGGTTGGCAGCCGCACCAGCTGGCTTTCGCCGATCAGGTTGGCGGCGCGCAGGCGCGCGGTGAGCCACTCGCAGTAGGCGTTGGCATCGTGCCAGGTGACGCCGACGACCGGGCAGGATGGGTTGTTGACGCGCGGGTCGTGCCAGTAGTGTGGCTGCGGGTGGCGCGGGCGCTCGGCCAGAAAGCGCGCGTACTCCTGGTTGGTCACCAGGAATATGCCGATCGCGAACTCGGCCAGATCCGCGTACTGCGCCGGCCCCTCGTCGTCGTACCCCTCGGATGTGCCAAGCGCGAATGCGCCAGCCGGAACACGCGCCAGCGGCGGCAGCAACCCGGCGAAGCGCGGGTCGCCCAGGCTGCCGAGCAGCAGCCCGGCGCGAATCCGGTCGGGCAGCGCCAGCGCGGGCTGGCCGACGCAGGCCATCAGCTGCTCGCGCACCTCGTCGCGCAGCGCGCGATCCGACCACGAGCGCTCGCCTAGCTCGATCAGGCACTCGGCCGCGAGCTGCGTATCGGTGGTGCACGGCGCTGGCGCGGCGGCGCGGTGGTGCAGCAGCAGCCGCACGAACAGCCGCGCGATATGCGGCGCGCCGCGCTTCCCTAGCTCGCCGACGGCGTGCACAATTGGCTCGTGCCAGTGCGCATCGCAGCGCAGCTCGTAGGCGCGAGTGGGGAAATCGGCCATGCCGGCGAGCGCGCGGCCGGCCAGGTATTCGCGAACCGGCGCCTCGGGCATGCAGTAGCCGCCGCGCGGTGTGCGCTGCAGCAGGTGGTGCGCGCAGCACCACGCCAGCAGCTCCTCGGCGATCTGGTGGCGTGCCGTGGCGTTGCCGATCAGCTCGGCGGCCTCGGCGGCGCTGAGCTCCGGTGTGGCGCTGCCGGCCGAGCCGAGGCGCGTCTGCAGGGCGAGCGCCAGCGATTCGGCGAGCTCGCGCCGCTGCTCGGCGCTATAGAGCTGCCCCAAGCCCAGCCGCTGCCCAAGCTGGCGCGCATGGTCGTGCCCACCGAACTCGCGGCCGTTGATCAGCATGTCGGCGTGGCGCAGCAGCACCGTGCTGCGGGCAGCCGGCAGCGCGTGCCCCTGCGCGTGCGCCAGCACGCACAGCGCCAGCGTCAGCGGCGTGCGCGCGAGCGAATGCAGCCGTGCATCGCCCTGGAGCACCTGGTGCAGCTGGCTGGCGCGGCGCTCGACCGCCTCGGAGGCCAGCAGCCCGGCGCGGTCGGCGACGCAGCCATACCAGCTGCGGATCAGCGCCAGCGCCTGATCGGCGTCGGGGGTGGCCAGCGTGTAGCGCGCGAAGCTGGCCAGGGGGGCCATCACGCTCGGCTGGAAGCCCCGGCAGGTTACAACATACCGGTTGTCGGGGTAGCGCGCTACAAAGCGCCCGAGCGCGATCATGAACGCCGACATGCTCGCGGTCGATGGCAGGTCGTCCATGTCGTCGATCAGCACCAGGCACTCGCCGCGATCGAGGCGCTGCTGGATGGCCGGAACCAGATCTTTGAGATTGCTGAACTGCAGCCACGACTCGATCGCTTCCCAGAAGGCGCTCAGCGAGGGCATCGAGCGATCGTTCGGCGCGGCGTTGCCGCGCGTGAGCGCCTGCGCGATGTCGTGCCCCGCGAGCAAGATCGGCAGCGGTGCTGCGCCCGGCCAGGCGGCCGCGCCGGCGCTGGCCTGCGCCAGGCAGCTCAGGGTGAGCGCATGGAGGCAGGTGGTCTTGCCGCTGCCGAACTCGCCCTCTACCAGCATGCGCGCGCCGGGGGCACGCGCCAGCTCGGCGAGCGCCACGGCGGTGCCGGCGGTGTAGCTGGCGGGCGAGCGGCTGTCGAGCGGCGTGAGCGCGCGCTCGACATAAAGCGCGGCGAGCTGCGGGTGCAGGTCGCCCCAGTCGCTCATGCCCGCCAGCGGCACGTAGTGCACCTGGTCGCTGAGCATGCGCTGGTAGGTGTGCAGCAGCGCGCCGTCGTCGTGGCTCGCCTGGGCAGCGGGCGGTGCTGCGGCGGGCGGCTCGGCGTCGGCGGGCTGGTCGTCGACCTCGACGCCCTGCGCGCGCAGCTCGCGCTTGACACGGGCTATCTCGCTGCGTGTTTCGTCGAACTGGTGCCAGATGTATGGCGGCGTGAACGCGCCAAACTGGGCACGCTGGATTTCGAGAAATTCGAGCGTTCGCCGGTAGACTGCCAGGCAGCGTTGGAGTGCAGTGATTGATTCGACATCGTCATGCATAATGGGGTCGTGGCAGTTCAGCGGGCGAAACCAACCGGGCAACCGTATGCGCCATCTCTACAAGGTCGAATGGTTTGGCTACCACCTTCTGGCAGCCGGCGGTTTGCGCGGCGCGGATGGCCGAGCTTACGTCGTAGGCGGTCATGGCGACGATCGGGATGTCTTCCAGCGCCGGATCTGAGCGCAGGCGCGAGGCGACTTCCCAGCCGTCGATGCCGGGGATGCACAGGTCGAGCAGGATCAGCGCGGGCCGGTGCTGGCGGGCGAGCTGAATGGCCTGGGGGCCGTCCGAGGCTTCGATGACCTGAAAGCCCCGATCGGTTAAGGAGTACCTGACAACCGTACGTATATCGGACGAGTCGTCGACGACTAGAATGGTAGTATTCATAGCACCTCCTCGGTTAGGCGACGTCGTGGTAGAAGGAGTGGTGCGGCTTGGCAATGCTGTTTGGTGGCAGCGAGCCTGCGCTGCGCCCGAGCGCGGAGCGCGCCCGTCGCGGTAGCGCTAGCGTGGCTGCTGCGCTTCGGCCAGGGCGTGGATCTATTTCATATGTACAATGTACTATTGATAATAGTAATCTATCGAGTAGCTCCTGTAAAGCCCTTTAGGTAACACTAATGTCACAACAAGATTGCATAAGCGTAACAATTTGTATACAGCATTGCAAGGGTGGTTTGGCGGCTGTCTGAAGCGGCCGGGGCCGCATTCCGGCGTTGACAGCGCCGGCGCGCAATGGTATAATTAGCACATAAGTTCTACACCAGTGCACTGTACGATGAACACGAGTAGTATGATGAGGTGGAGCTATGACCAACCGCGAGATCGCCGCGATTCTGTTCAACATTTCCACGATCCTCTCCACACAGAACGGCAACCCCTACCGCATTCGCGCCTACCGCCAAGCCGCGCGTAACCTCTTGCGCGCGCGCCACTCGGTGGCCGAGCGCGTCGCCGCCGGCCGGCCGCTCGGGCTGCCGCGCCTGGGCAAGAGCCTGACGGCCAAGATCAGCACGCTGGCCCAGAAAGACGCGCTGCCGTTCTACGAGGCGCTGTGCGACGACCTGCCCGAGGGCGAGCGTCTGCTGCTGCGGCTGAATGTGCGCGGCCTGGGGCCGACGATCGCCGCGCGGATTCACCGCGACCTGGGCACGATCGACACGACCAGCCTGCGCCGCGCCGCTGCCACCGGCACGCTCCAGAAAGTATGGGGCATCGGCCCGAAGCGCACCGCCGCCATCCTGGATGCACTCGGCGATACAGGCGTGCATCAAGAGCAGATGCAGTTCTAGCGCCAGGGCAGGGCGGCACCGAGGCACAGCGTCCGGGGCAGCGCTGCGCCGATCGCCCTGTCTCACAATCCCCTGCCCCCTGCCGAGGAGAGAAGGATGGATTTCCGTCAACGCGACCTGGACGAGCTATTTGATGAGCTAGAAGAGGCCGAGGATGGACTACTTGATGCGACGCTGGACGACCAACCGCAAGCTGAGCCGCTGCCCGGCCGCGCCGACGAAGCCGAGCTGGCCGGCGGATATCGCACGAAGCTGGCGCTCACCCCACGCCCATACCAGGACGACGCGCTGGCGGCCTGGGTCGCGGCTGGCGGGCGCGGCGTTGTCGTGCTGCCCACCGGGGCCGGCAAAACCGTGCTCGCGCTGATGGCCACGGCCAGGCTGGGGCTGCGTACGCTGGTGCTGGTGCCCACAATCGAGCTGCTGTATCAGTGGCGCGACGCCATGACCGAGCGGCTGGGCGTGGCCAAAGGCCATGTTGGCATCTTGGGCGATGGCCAGCGCGACCTGAAGTCGATCACCATCAGCACCTATGCCTCGGCGGCCATGCCCAATGCGCCGATCGCCGGCACCGGGCTGCTGATCTGCGACGAGGCGCACCACCTGCCTTCGCCATCGTACAGCGGCATCCCGGCGCGCTGCGGCGCGCCCTACCGCCTGGGCATCACCGCGACGCCCGAGCGCAGCGATGGTGCCGAGAGCGCGCTCTACACGCTGCTCGGGCCGGTGGCGTACCAGCGCACGCCGGCCGAGCTTTCGGCCGAGGGCCACCTGGCGAAGTTCCGCGAGAAACGCATCTATGTCGATCTTCAGCCCGAGGAAGCATTGCGCTACGCCGCGCTCACCACCGAGTGGAAGTGGTTTATCGCGCGCAACCGCGGCCTGCTGGCGCGCGGCGGCGACTTTTTCGGCGAGCTGATTCGCCGTAGCGGCAGCGACCCGGCCGCGCGCCAGGCGCTGCGCGCGCATCACCAGGCGCGCATGATCGCGCTGAACGCCGAGGCCAAGCTGGGCGAGGTGGCGCGGCTGCTGGCCCACCACCGCAGCGACAAAGTGCTGGTGTTCTCGGAGTACACCACGCTTGTCGACACCATAAGCCGCACCCTGGCGCTGCCGTCGATCACATACCGTACCGCGCCCGACGAGCGCAAGCGCACGCTGCAGTCGTTTCGCGGCGGCGCCTACTCCAAGCTCGTGGCCGGGCGGGTGCTGAACGAGGGCGTGGACGTGCCCGACGCCAACGTGGCGATCGTCGTGAGCGGCAACAGCACCGCGCGCGAGCATATTCAGCGCCTTGGCCGCGTGATTCGCCCGAAGCAGACCGAGGCGGTGCTCTACGAGCTGGTGACGCGCTATACCAGCGAGGTAAGCGCCGCGCGTAAGCGCAGAAAAACGAAGGGCCAAGGGCCAAAGAGCATAGAGGAAACGATGTAGTTGTGCATTGGTCTTTCGTCCTTCGTCTTTGGTCATACGGAGTTCAAAATGGCTTTCAAAACCGCCGATTTCAAAAAAACCACCCGCAGCTCCGGCGACGAGCGGCTGCTGTACCCGTATCAGATCCGCGACGAGCGCTACACCGCGTCGATCGGCTACGCGATCGCGTACTACGACCGGATGGTCGGGCGGCGGCGCGCCGAGTTCGAGGCCGAGACGCTGCTCGAGTTCTTCGGCGACGCGCGGCTGGCGCGCGGGCTGGTGGCCTGCCTGGCGCGTACCTACGCCTGGCGCGAGCAGACATTCGCCGAGGCGCTGGGCGACGATGTGGCGCTGGTGTTGCGCCGCGCCGGCGTCAGCTCGCCGGCCGATCTGCGCGCGCGGCTGTATGGCCTGGCGAATGGGCGCTATGGCGGCGTGATCCTGCCGCACGAGCGTGGCGAGGCGATCGCATTTCTGTGCGAGAAAATTTCCGCCGAGGCGCTTGCCAAGGCCGGTGAAGAACAGCCAAAAGCCAAGAGGGTTGCGGGCGCAAGCGGCCCGCCGCCCGACGCTTCGTCCTCGGCTGCCGCACTGGCGCCAGCGCAGTTCGAGCGCGCGCTGACATTGGATGCTGAAGATCAGCATATTCTGATCAAGCAGGGCGCCACGCCGCAGCCTAACGATATCGTAGCGCTGTATAACTACCACTCGATCGAGACGGCGCTGTGCCACAGCGAGAAGCTGAGCCTGGAGCTGCGCGGGCCGGTATGGAACATGCTGCGCAGCACGCACAGCCTGGCGCGGCGCTACCGGGTGCGCTACGAGGTGAGCGCGGCGCCGCGCACGCTGTTCGACGAGCGCATTGGGCTGACGTTACACGGCGGGCGCGACGCGCTGGGCAGCTGGAGCCGCAATGGCCGGCGGCTGGCACGCGTGCTGCTGCGCCTGCTGGCGGCGCACCCCGACGCGCTGGCCGGCGGGGCGGCCACCGTGCACCTGCGCAGCCAGAAGCTCCAGTTTAAGCTCGACGACCGCGCCCTGAAGATCCTCGGCGTGGCCGCCGGCCAGGCCGCCGACGTTACCGAGCCATGGGACGAAGACCTTGCCGACGCGTTCCAGCGCACCTGGGGCCGGCTGCTGGTGGGCGGGCGCACGGCCGGATGGCGGCTGCGGCGCGACCCCGAGCCGCTGATTGGGCGCGGCGCGCTGGTGGTGCCCGATTTCGCCTTGCAGCGCGGGCGCGAGCGGCTGGCGCTGTGTATTGCCAGTGGAAAGACCACCGCCGACGCCCTGCTGCGCGATCTGGCCGCGCTAGGCGCTCGCTCGCGGGCGCTGCTGATCGCGCCTGCGCACGTGGCCGAAGGCCTGCGCGCCTGCCCGGTGCCGATCGCCACCTACGAACAGGAGCCCGCCGAGGCGATTAGCGCGCTGGTGGCGCTGCTCGAGCGCAAATACCCGCGCCGCAGCTCGGCGGAGGCGCTGACGCCCTGGCAGCAGCTCGAGCAGCGTGTCGCCGACGAGGGCTTTGTCGAAGAGCAGGCTGTGGCCGCGCTCATGGGCTGCTCGGCCGACGAAGCCGCGCGGCTGGTGCAGCGCTGGGGCGGGCCGGCGCTGCACGTGCTGCCGGGCCTTGGCGTATGCGCGCCCGAGGCGCTGGGCGAGATCCGCGCGCTGATCGAAGAAAGCGAGCTTGCTCAGCGTGCGGCGTAGCGGCCAATCGGGCGCGGCTTGCCGAACCACGGCAGATCGAGTACACTCAGGGCCACTCAGGCGCTTCCGACAAACCGCTCCCAGAGAAAGAACAGACATGGGCCGTAAATCACGCGTCAAGCGCGACCGCCGCGAGCAGGCTGATTTCACCGTGGCGCTGACCGCCTGCGAAGGCACTTGGCTCGAGCGTATGCCTTCCGACGAAGAGCATGCGCGCATCAGGGCCGCACAGAAGCTGCTGGAAGGCCACCGCGCCGCCGCCGCCGAGCTGAGCGCGAATGAAGAGCGCATGCAGCGCTTCAGCCTCGAAGTATTCCGCGACGAGCGCTTCACGCCGCTGCACTTCGACGACTGGGTTGTCGCGGCGGTGCTCGAAAAGTTCGGCGAGCCGCCGGTGAGCGAAGACCCCGGCGACACCGCGTTTACCGATTACCTGCGCGCCGCCGTGCAAAGCGTCGCCAGCGCGCGGGTGCGTCGGGCGCTAGCAAGCCAGGTGCTGCGCTTTCTGCCGGATTACGCCGAGGCCGGGCTGGTGAACGAGGCACTGGCGATCAGCTACAACGCCTATACCACCGTGATGAGCGACGCGAATACGCCGCTGCTGGTGCAGATGCTGGTGGGTGGGCTTTCGCGCTGGTACGACGAAGTGGCCGAAGACGAGCCGGCCGGCGCGAACGCCGAGTAGCCTTTTTCTGGCCGCCGCGCACGCGGCACACGATCAAAGCCGGGGCTCCCGACATGGAGGCCCCGGCTTCCGTTTTTTGTGCTCTGGCAGAGCGCGAAAAAAACATCTGCGGGGGCGGCTTCGCCGCCCCAAATTTCTTATTGTGTTGCACTACATGCGAAGCCACGTCGTGCAACACAGCCTATACGTGATCAAGCGAACAGCGTATCAAGCCTAGTTTTGCGAGTGCACGATCAGCACCGCGCAGCGCGCGCGCTGGGCCACGGTATTGCTGACGCTGCCGAGCAGGATGCCAGCCAGCTGGCCGTGGCCACGCGACCCGAGCACGATCAGGTCGCAGCCGTCCTCTTCGGCGACGCGCAGGATGGCCGGGGCGGGCGGCCCTTCGAGCAGCTGCACCTCGGCGAGCATCTCGGCCGGCACCTGCTGGCGCATAGTATCGAGGATCTGGCCGCCAATTGCGCTGCGCGCTTCGAGCAGGTGCTCGTACTGGGGCGTGCCGAGCAGATCGGATACGTGCGGAAATGCGTGAACAAGCTCGATCTTTGCGCGGTATTGCTTCGCCAGGTCGGTGGCCATATTCAGCGCCTCGCGCGAGTTGTGCGAGCCATCGACGGCGACGAGGATTTTTTTAAACATCGCGGCCTCCTTGCTGCGATTGGCGCCGGCGGCTGCAGAGCCCGGCGGCTGGTGCGCCGGCGACCGATGTTCCTATGATCAGCATAGCATCGGCCTGCGCGTGGCACAGGGAAGAGTTAGCAGCGGCTGGAAAAGAAACCGCAACCCTGCCACTACGTCATCGAACGTCAATCGCGCGTTGTCGAATCTTTCGGCCGCCGCCGAGCTGTGCTGCTAGAATCAGCATACGGGCGAGCGCCTGCCGCGCCACTGTGCGGCAGGCGAAGGAGTGGGCTATGTTCAAACGAGTGTTGCTAGCGACCGACGGATCGCCGGTGATCGAGCGCGAGATACTGTATGCCGAGCACCTGGCGCGCGTCGAGCAGGCCGAGCTGTTTGTGCTGCACGCCTACGAGCCACCGGTGCTGTATGCCGAGGTGCCTGGCTACGACGAGCTGCAAGCGCGCTTTCGTGCGGTGGCCCAGGCGCTGGTCGATGACGCGGTGCAGACGCTGCGCGACGATGGTTTCGCGGCAGCCGGCGAGGTGCGCGCGCAGCCGGCCGGCGCGGCGATCATCGACGCCGCGCGCGAGCACGATATCGACCTGATTGTTATGGGGACGCGCGGTGGTGGGAACCTGGCGGCCATGCTCGGCAGCGTGAGCGCGTATGTGCTGCGCCACGCCCACTGCCCGGTGCTGCAGATACCGTAGAGCTTGTTTGTCATAGGGAAAGCACGAATTCTGTGCTGAGCAAGCTATGCTGCACATTGGTTATGGTGCGGCGCGGCGAAGCCGCGCCGCACCATAACCAAGATTTCTGCGGGGGCGGCGAAGGCCCGCACCCCCACCGTGCAGGGTGTATTTGCCTAATACAGGAAAACACGAATTCCCCCTCCCCGCCGAGCGAGGAGGGGGAATTCGCTTACAGCACAGGCGACCGCTAGACCATGCCGCGCGGCACGAGGTACCAGTACAGCTTGTTGAACAGTGTCTTCTCGTAATGGAACAGCTGGTTGGGCTGCGGCGGCTGCGGCGGGTGGGTGTAGTCGAACACGAGCTGGCTGGCCTGGCCGCGCCCGGTTTCGATGAAGCACATCACCTCGCCGGAGTAGCGCGTATCGTCGGGCTGGCCAAGCGCGGCGGCTACAATGCGCTGGGCCAGCACCTTGGCCTCGAAGTGCGCGGCCGAGCCGCTCTTCGACACCGGCAGGTCGCTGGCATCGCCGATCACATAGATGTTCGGGTCGGCCTTGCTCTGGAGCGTCTCGGGATCAGTGGGGATCCAGCCGAACTCATTGCCGAGGCCGGCCTCGACCACGATTGGCGCGCCACGGTGTGGCGGAACCATCACCAGCAGATCGTAAGGCAGGCTTGCGCCGTCGTGCGAGGTGAGCGTGCGCGCCTGCGGGTCGATGGCGGCGGCCTGGAACTGCAGCTCGGTGTGGATGCCGCGCTCGGCCAGCAGCGGCGCCACCACGCTATCGACGCTATCGATCGCGCAGACACGATCGATCGGCGAGAAATACACGATCTCGGTGTGCTCGCGCACGCCGCGCTCGCGCAGGTGGTCGTCGAGCAAGAACGCGAACTCCAATGGCGCCGGCGGGCACTTGTAGGGCAGATCGGCCACGCCGACCACGATCCGGCCGCCGCTGAAATCGCGCAGGGCGGCGTGCAGCCGCAGCGCGGCGGCGGCCTTGTAGAAGTGGTGCGCGCCTTCGGCAAAGCCAGGCAGCCGCTCGGGCGCGAGGTGCGAGCCGGTGGCGATCACCAGCGTGTCGTAGGGGAAGCGCACGCCGTCGGCCATGGCGATCACGCGCGCCTCGCGATCGATCTGCGCCACATCGCCAACCACCAGCGTCACCCGGCGGCTGAGCAGGCGGCGCTCGTCGCGCTCGAGCTGCTCGGGCGGCTCGCCGCCAAACGGGATGTACAGAAAGCCAGGCTGGTAGGCGTGGCGGCCGGTGCGGTCGATCAGCGTGATGCGGGCCTGCGCGCGCGTCAGCTTGCGGGCGAGCAGGTTGGCTATCAGCGTACCGCCGACGCCGCCGCCCAACACAACAATCTCTTGAAATGGCATGGTTCGATCTCCTAATGCAAACAGTACCTGGGAGGCGCGCCACGCGCGGCGCCAGGCGTGTGCGGCTGCATTCTGGAAGGTACCCCACTGGGGTATTACGACTGTTGTTACTATAGGCGCTTTCGCAATCGCTGCGCGGGAAGATTTCAACCCAGCCAGTGAAGAAAAAGCAACGGCGCAGAGGGCTTGTTGGCGAGTTGAGATACTATTACACCTGGTCGCTGAAGTTTCCCCGTGCGCCCTTTAGCGCAATGGTATGCTCGACTCAGAGATCACACTGTCGACAAGGAGGTTGACATGAAAACTATTGTCGTACCGCTCGACGGCTCGGCGCTGGCCGAGCAGATTCTGCCGAGCGTTCGGGTTTTGGCGCCGCTGCTGTCGGCCGATGTGCACCTGCTGCACGTCATCACCGAGACGGATCGCTACCACCTGCTGTTCGATGACCCGCGCAGCGAAGGCGAGCTAGAGGCAGCGCTTACCACGCGCTCCGAGATCGACAGCGGCGGCCTGGCGGTGGCAACCGCGCCGGCCGCGACGCAGACTTCGTGGGAGGTGCTGCGCTTCAACGCCAAGATGTACCTGGCCGAGCAGGCCAAGCGGCTTGAGGCGGCCGGGCTGAGGGTGGATTTCGAGGTCGAGTTTGGCTTTCCGGCCGAGGTGATCGCCGCAACCGCCGCGCGGGTTGGCGCCAGCCTGATCGCCATGGCGACGCACGGCTACAGCGGGCTGCGGCGCTGGGCGCTGGGCAGCGTGGCCGACAAAGTGCTGCATATCTCGAAGACGCCCATGCTGCTGGTGCGCGGCAGCGAGCGGATGCTCTCGCCCGAGCGCGCGCTCAAGCGCATTCTGCTGCCGCTCGACGGCTCGGAGTGCGCGCGCCAAGCCATCCCGTTCGCCACCGAGCTGGCGGCCAAGACCAAGGCCGAGCTGATGCTGCTGACGGTAGTGGCGCCGCCGTACCTGCAGACGCCCGAGGTGATGGGCTCGTACCTGCAGTACGACGAGGCGGTCGAGAGCGCACGGCAGCGCCTGGCCTACGAGCTGGGCAGCTATGCCGACGAGCTGCACGAGCAGGGCGTGGCGGTGTTTCCGGTGGCGGTGAGCGGCCTGCCGGCCGAGGCGATCGTCGACGAGGCGATCGACCGTGGCGCCGACCTGGTGGTGATGGCGACGCACGGGGCAAGCGGGCTGCGGCGCTGGGCGCTGGGCAGCGTGGCCGACAAAGTGCTGCACGCGATCAATGCGCCGCTGCTGCTGGTGCACGCGCAGTAATTCCGTTTGATAGCTTTCTTGCTATGATGCCCTGCCCGGCGAAGCCGGGCAGGGCATCACAAAAAGAAAATTTGCGGGCGGCATAGCGGCCTGGCGCGAGAGCGCCGGGCCGCTATGCAACTGCTACCACAAAGTTGCGCAGCTCGTAGCCGGTTACCAGCTCGCTCCAGCCGAGCGAGGGCATGCGCTCGATGCGCAGCTGCCCCAGGGCTAGCAGGCGGCGCAGAAAGATGTCGCTTTCCTGAATAGCCACGTAGGCGCCCGGGCAGCGATGGTGCCCATCGCCAAAGCTCATCAGCGCGGGCGATGTGCGCTCGGCCAGCAGCTCGCGGCCGGGCTGAATCGCCTGCGGGTGCGCGCCAACCACTGCTGGGTCGGCGTTGAGGCCGTAGACGTGCAGATTGATCAGCGCGCCGCTGGGAATAGTGACGGCTGCCTCGCCGGCGGCGACCGGTATGTCGGCGGTAGCGCGGCGCAGCAGGTTGCCCACCACGGGCTCGACCCGCAAGATTTCCTGCAGCAGCTCGTGGCGCGTGGCTTCGTCGGCGCGCAGAAACGTGCGCCGCAGCTCGGGCTGCTCGAGCAAATGCCAGGCGGCCACGCAGATAAACTCGCGCGTCGTAGCCATGCCCGCCGCCGCGTAGGTGATGCACTCGGTGAGGATCTCGGCGTCGGTACGGCCCTGGCCAAGCAGGTGCGAGATGACGTCTTCGCCTGGCTGGCGGCGGCGCGCCGCAATCGCCGGCTTGACGTCGAGCCAGAAGAATGCCAGCACGCGCAGCTGGCTGCGGGCGAAATTCAGCAGGGCGCGCGGGCTCAGGGCCGGCCGCTCGATCTCGTTTTCGAAAAATGCGTTGAGCCGCCGGGCCATGCCCGGCAGACGGCTGCTGGTGAGGCCGACGATCTGGCCGGCCACGCGCACCGCCAGCGCCATGCTCAGCTGGCTGAGGTCGGCGCGGCCGTGCCTGAGCAGCCAGATGATCAGCTGATCCGACAGCGACTCCATCATGGCGCGGTAGCTTTCGCCGACCGCGCGCGGCGTGAAGAAGCGCGCCGTCTGCCTGCGCTGGGTGTGGTGCTCCTGGCCTTCAAGGTAGAGGATCGGCAGCTTCATGCGGCTGGGGATCTCTTCCAGCAGCTCGGCCCGGAACCCGGCCTGGCGCGTGTTCTCGCCGCGCAAGATCTCGCGCGCGAGCGCGTAGCTGCGCACATGCCACACGCCCCTGGCGTCGCGCTCGATCGGCGGCGCGGCCGGCTCGGGGGCCTGCGCGGTTTTCTGATGCGAGATCGCGGCGTGCTCGGCCGGGCAGCCGCTGGCGGCTGTGGCCTGGCCCTGATGTATATCGGTTTGCATCCTTTGCCTCTTCCCAATAGCGTTGCGCAGGCCGAAACGCGAAATATTCCTGCGCGGGCAAGCGCGAGTGGCAGCGGCAAACGCCTACGGCCGCCGCTACCACTCGCGCTGCTCTGTTGAAACTATAGCACACTCTTTGTGTGTGCGTCTTTTCGCACCGAGCGCGGCAAAGCTGCACACGCCCAAAAGGAAAGTACCTGTGAGCGATGCCCTGCCCAGCAAAGCCGGGCAGGGCATTGCTAATCGAGGTGGTATTATTCGGCCAGCTCCGCCGCAACGCCGCGCTCGATCGCGTCGAGCACGCCTGCGAAGTGCGCGCGGCGCTGCTCGCGCTCGGCGGGGCCGGGCAGCCACTCCTGGTGAAACGCGACTGTGGCGCCGGTGCGGCTAGCGAGCACGCGCAGCTGGATGGTCGAGGGGTGCTGCCACTCTGGCGGCTGCCACGTGAGCCGCAGGTGCTGGCCTGGGCGGAACACGCGCACCTCGCCGCGCGCGCCGTCGTCGCGTTGGTAGGCCGCCCCCGGCGCGAAGCGCAGCTCGGGGCCAGCGCCGAGCCACAGGCGCACGCCCGCCGCCGACGTCAGAAAGCGCCAGGCGTCGGCTGGGTCGATTGGCAGCGTGCGCCGAACGCCGATCTGAAAGCCGGCGTCGCGTGTCTGGCCGGTTGGTTTCGTGCCCGCCATCACGCGCCACTCTGCGGCCTGAGCACGCACAGCGCCTGGCGGATCTCGCCGAGGTGGTAGGCGGTGTGCACCACAATCGCCAGCGCGCCGCCAATTTCATCTTCGCCTTCCCAGCTTTCGATACCGCGCAGCAGCGCCACCACGCGCTCGTATTCGGCGCGCAGCCGGGCCGTGAGCGCGGCCCACTCTGCGGGCGAAACCGCGCCGACCTGCCAGCTGGCTTGCCAATCGACCTTGCCGACCGGGTGAGCCTGGATGTACTCGCTGAGCACCTCGAGGTAGAAACGTACGTGGTTCACCTGGGCGGCGAGATTTGCGCAGCTGGCCGACACCGGGCGCGATGCTTCGTCGGCGCTGATGGTTGCGAGCGTCTCGAAAAGCGCGGTGCCGCGGTCGAGGTAGATCCCCTGCACCTGCTCGAAGGTCTCGCTGAGCAGCGCAAACAGTGTTTGCGTGAAGTGCTCGCGCATTGATTGATTTGACATAAAATCCCCCCGTTTGATCGTGCCCGGCCTTGAACCAGGCAACTGCAGTATACCCGCAATTGCGGGCAGAGCCGATCCGCTATTAGATAGAAGTTACGCACTTGCGTGATGCGGCTTCCTCACGGTACGCGATTGAGCCTGCGGCAGCAGGGTACTGGTTCAGCTTCTGTGTGCGGTTTTTCCGCGCTCCGCGCGGAAAAACCGCACACGATACGGAGATAGAGTACCGCTCTGCCGAAAGCTGAGGGCGCCAACTGCGTAAGTCATATCTTTTTGGTATGCCCCGCCCGGAGAAGCTGGGCACGGTATACTAAACTGTTTGAACTTGACAAACTAACATTATTAGTCTATAATCTAATAATGTTAGTTTACGGGCGCACGACGCCAGAGCACAGGAGTTGCACTATGCGAGCGAGACAGCACGGCGAGTACCTGACACAGCTAACGCGCTTTCCGCGTGTTTTTCCGGTAAACTGCTACCTGGTGCGCGACGGCGACGGGCTGACGCTGATCGACGCGGCCATTCCCGGCAGCGCGCCGGCCATCCTGGCGGCGGCGCGACGGCTGGGCCTGGCGATCCGGCGGATCGTGCTGACGCACGCCCATGCCGACCACATCGGCTCGGCCGACGCGCTGCGCCGGCTGCTGCCCGCCGCCGAGCTGCTGATCTCGGCGCGCGACGCGCGCTTTCTGGAAGGCGACATGACCCTCGACCCAGGCGAGCCGCAGGCCAAGCTGCGCGGCGCGTACCAGCGGATTGCCACGCGCCCGACCGGCCTGCTGCACGATGGCGACCGGGTGGGCGCGCTCGAGGTGGTGGCTTCGCCTGGCCACACCCCTGGCCATATCGCGCTATTCGACCCGCGCGACGGCTCGCTGATCGCCGGCGATGCCTTTCAGACGCGCGCGGGGCTGGCGGTTTCGGGCACGCTGCGGCCGCTGTTCCCTTTCCCGGCGATGGCGACCTGGCACCGCCCCAGCGCGCTGGCCAGCGCACGGAAGCTGCGCGCGCTCGGCCCGACGCGCCTGGCGGTGGGCCATGGCGAGGTGCTGGAGCAGCCACTTGCGGCGATCGACGGAGCAATCGGCGAGGCCGAGCGCGCGCTTGGGGAGGGCCTGCACCATGGCGCGTAGTGTCGGGATCGACCGGGCACAGGTGGTGGCGGCGGCGGCCGAGCTCGCCGACGCGCACGGCCTCGACCAGCTGACGCTGGCGCAGGTGGCGGCGCGGCTGGGGGTGCGGCTGCCCTCGCTCTACAATCACGTCGACGGCCTGCCGGGGCTGCGGCGCGAGCTGGCGCTGCTGGGCATGCGCCAGCTGACCGACCGGATGGGCCAGGCGGCGATCGGCAAATCCGGCGATGCCGCAGTGCTCGCGCTGGCGCTGGCCTACCGCAGCTTTGTGCACGAGCGCCCGGGGCTGTACGCGCTGACGCTGCGCGCGCCCGACGCATCCGACCACGCGCTGATCGAGCTGAGCGAGGCGCTGATCCGGATCGTGCTGGTAGTGCTCGAACCCTACCAGCTTGGCCAGGCGGCGGCCATCCATAGTGTGCGCGCGCTGCGCAGCATCGTACACGGCTTTGCCACGCTGGAGCAAGCCGGCGGCTTCGGCATTCCGCTCGACCGCGACGAGAGCTTTGTGTGGCTGCTGCGCGCGTATATCGCCGGGCTGCACGAGGCAAGCCCTCGCAGAGCGAGTGAGCGAGTGAGCGAGTGAGCGGGGGAGCGGAGAGCGCATTCCCTGTGTTGGGCGCACATCGTGCGCGCCTCCACAGCGAAGAAGGCCGTGCTCGCGTTCGCGCCGTGCGCGCATGCCTCAGGGCCAACCATCACCCGTATCCGCGCCACGAGGCATCCACCACAGGCGTCGCAAGAGCGATAGCATTCTTTACGGAGTCCTAGCGCAGAACCCGAGAGGGAGAAGGCGCGCACGATGCGCGCCCTACGGGAAAGCAGGTGGTACTAGCTGTAGGGCGTTTTCTGCGCAGGTGGAGCATCTGCCGGCCGAGGTACGTCATTCAAACACTGAAGTCGAGCCGAGAGGAAGAGGTACATGGAAGCGATCAAGTTTGCCAACCTGGGGCTGCGTTTTCTGCTGGAGCTGTGGGCGCTAGCGGCGCTGGGCTACTGGGGGTTTGCCACGCAGCCGGGCTGGCCGCTCAAGCTGCTGCTGGGGATCGGCGCGCCGCTGCTGGCGGCGGTGGTATGGGGCATCTTTGGCTCGCCGAGGGCAAGCGTACCGCTACGCGGCGCGGCGCAGCTCGCGCTTGAGGCGCTGGTGTTCGGCAGCGGCGCGGTAGCGCTGGTCGCGGCCGGGCGGCCCTGGCTGGGCGCGCTGTTTGCGCTGCTGCTGATCGCGAATCGCGCGCTGATATACGCCTGGGGCCAGTGATACCACATCCGGCTGATCACCTGCTGTATGGTGCGGGTTCGGAGGCCGCGCTGTGAAGGAGCGCGCCCCGAGGCCAAAAACGTGGTAAGCTACCAGCTGCGCTCACAATGGTAGGGGAAGGCGCAGCCGAGCATATGCTGAAATTCGACGATTTCTTTCATCTTCCGGAGCTTGACGAGGCGATTGCGCAGGTGGCGGACGGCTCTGGCGGGCTGGTGCTGATCGCCGGGCTCGACCCGCGCGTGCTGGCCGGCGTGGCCGAGGGCCAGCTGCTGCCCAGCGGGCGCGCTATGGTGTTTCGCGCGCTGGTGGGCCTGCTGCTGGCGCGGGCGCCGAATGCGCTGGCGGTGGCCGAGAGCCGCGCTGCGGCGCGCGTGCCACGGCGCGTGCAGGTGCTGCCGGTGCGCCCGCCGCACAGCTACGCCGATACGATCGCCAAAGCGGCCGAGCGCCGCCCCGACCTGCTGATCCTCGACCGGCTGGACGCGGCCGGAGCGCCAGCGGCGTTTGATGCGGCCGGGCGCGGCGTGCGCGTGATCGCTCAGCTCGACACAGTTTGCCGCGGCGCTGAAGTCGCGCGGCACCTGCGCGACCTGGGCGTGGCGCCCGAGCAGCTTGGCCAGCTCGGCTGGGTGGTGGCGGTGGAGCGCGTGGCGACGCTATGCCCGATCTGCGCCCGGCCAGGCCGCGCCAGCGCCGGCCAGGCCGCCCGGCTGAGCGCGCTGCTGCGCCGGCATGGCCTGCCCGAGCCGGGCGATGGCCAGCAGTACTATACGGCGCGCGGCTGCGACCAGTGCGGCTACAGCGGGCGGCAAGGCGACGTGGCGGTGTTCGACGTGTACGATGCGCGCGGGGCGGGGGTGCGGCTGCTGCCGCGCGAAGCATACGTGTGGCGGCTGGTCGAGCGCAGCCAGCTGGCGCTCGACGACCTGCTCGATCACGACGCCGAGCGCCTGTACCGCACCTACACCATGCTCTCGCGCAGCGCCCAGGCGCTTGGCGAGGCCAACGCCAGCCTGCAGAGCAAGCTGATCGAGATCGAGGCGGCCAACGAGGTGCTGCGCCAGCGTACCGCCGCGCTGCGCTCACTGCACACGATCGGGCAGGCGCTGACGCGCTCGACCGACCTGGCCGAGCTGGCGCTCCAGGTGTGCCGCCAGGCCGGCGAGCTGTGCGGAGTCGACCGGGTGCTGCTGTACCTGGCGCGGCCGAACCGGCCTGCCGCAGTGCTGGCCGCGCACGGCTGGGACGAGCGCGTGCTGAACCAGCCAGTCGACCTTGCGCCGCTGGAGCTGAGCGCCGACTCGCTGCCGCGCCCGTTCGCCGGCTGGCCGCCCGGTACCGCCTACCAGCACCCCGACGTAGCCGGCTTCGAGCTGCGGGCGGGCATCAGCGTGCCGCTGATCGCCGAGGCGCAGCCGGTGGGGCTGATGATCATCCAGAGCACCCAGAAGGCGCGCCTAGCCCCCGCCGACGTCGCGCTCGTCGAGGCATTTGCCGCCCAGGCCGCGCTGGCGATCCAGCGCGCCGAGCTGATCGACGCGCGCCTGCGCCAGGAGCGGCTCGAGCGCGAGCTCGACCTGGCGCGCGAGGTGCAGCAGAGCGTGCTGCCGCGCGTGTTCCCGCGCGCGAGAGGCTATAGCTTCGCGGCCTGCAACCAGCCGGCCCGCTCGGTCGGCGGCGACCTGTACGACGTGTTTTGGGTTGGCGACGACCAGATCGGCGTAGTGATCGCCGATGTGTCGGGCAAGAGCATGCCGGCGGCGCTGTACATGGCGCTGACACGCAGCCTGCTGCTTGCCGAGGCGCGCCGCGAGCGCTCGCCGCGCGCGGTGCTGCTGAGCGTCAACCAGCTGCTGCGCGAGATGGGCGACCCGCAGATGTTTGTGACGGTGTTCTACGGGGTGATTGCCTGCTCGACGGGCCGCCTGACCTACGCGCGCGCCGGGCACGATTACCCGCTGCTGCTGCGCGATGGCGAGGCCACGCCACTGGGCGGGCGCGGGATCGTGCTTGGGGCTTTCGACAGCGAGACGATTGTGCTGAGCGAAGAGCAGCTCGATCTGCGGGCGGGCGACCGGCTGGTGCTGTACACCGACGGCCTGACCGACGTGTTTGCGCCGGACGGCGAGCGCTTTGGTGCCGATCGCCTGGGCGATCTGTTTCAGGCGCACGCCGGGCGCGACCCGATGGCCTTCTGCGACGCGGTGTTCGCCGACCTGGCCGTGTACCAGGGCGCCGCCGAGCAGTTCGACGATATGACGCTGCTGGTGGTGAGCGTCGGCGCGGCGTGATAGCGGGGCGCCGAGCGATTGAGCGCGAAACGCTCGGCCACGCTGACGCGCTCGAGCGCACCACACGGTTACCATCGCTGCCCTCGGCCCTAGCGCCTGGCCGCGGCAGCCCGGCGCCATAGCAGTAGCGCGGCGATGCCGGCGCCGATCAGCACCGGCGGGCCGTGGTTGTTGCGCAAGGCTGTAAGCAGCAGCGCCGCGAGTATGCCGGCGCCGGCCAGGTAGCGCCCGCGCGCCGGCGAGCTGCCGCGCAGCAGCGCGCTGGCTGCCACACCAGCCAGCACCGCGCCGGCCGCGCTGCCGGTCGTGCTGGCCAGCGCGGCGCCGGCCAGCGCCGCCAGGAGGCACAGCCCGAACAGCGGCGCCCACAGCGGCACGCCCTCAGCCTGCTCGGCCAGCCACACCAGCAGGCCGCCGATCAGCCCGCACAGCGCGATCGACGCGCCGGCGCCGTATGGCTCCCAGGCGTAACCGATCAGCTCGGTGGGCAGACCGGCCCCGAAGTACAGCAGCAGCCAGCCGGCGTGGCCATAGCGCCGCTCGACGGGCGGGCCAACCAGGGCGATGCCAAGCAGGTTCGTAACGATCTGCGGCAAGCCGTCGGCGTGTACCAGCAGCGGTGTGAACAGGCGCCACCACTCGCCCGCCGCCAGCGCGGCGGGGTCGCGCCGCAGCGCGCCCAGCACCGCCGGAAACAGCAGCTGCGCGGCGGTGAACAGCGCGGTGATCGCCAGGATCGCGACAGTGGCGATTGCGTTGTCGCTGCTTGTGGGCCTCGTTGTGGCGCGTTCCATGAACAGCTCGACTGCAAGGGCTGTGCCGTGGCGTATCGGCGCGCCGCCGCCAGGCGGTAACTCAGTAATACCAGCTCCGTTTGATTACTTGTGTTTTCTTGTGCGGCGCCCGGCTTTGCCGGGCGCCGCACAAAAAGAATTGGGGGCGGCGAAGCCGCCCCCGAACCCCCACCATAATCCAAGCGATCAGCCGGATTTGGTATAACTACGCCGAACGGGATCGCGAGCCGGCATGCTGTTTTCTTCCGCGCTTCTTCCGCAAGAGCTTGCGCTGCTTGGCTGCATTGTCGCTGCGGCCGGCGCGAGCGTGGCATTCCTGCGGCGGCGCGGGCGGCTAGGCATGCTGCGCCGCCTGTGGCTGCCGCTGGCTAGCTTCACGCTCTTTGGGCTAGCCGACGCGCTGGTGACGCTGCACGGCACCTGGCAGGCGCCCTGGCGTGAGGCCAACCCGGCGATGCGTGCGCTGCTGCTGCGGGCCGGCTGGCTAGGGCAGTGCCTGGGCAGCGCGCTGTGGGTGCTGGCCTGGGCGCTGGTGCTTAGCTGGCTCGAAGCCTGGCGCGAACGGCGGCCTGCGCGCGCGGCGCAGCTGGGCTGGCTTCAGCTGTGGCTGGCCTACGCGCTGGCGCTGGGCCACCTGAACGGCTTTGTGTCATGGGCCGCGCCGCGCGGCGCGATTGGCGGCGCGTTCAGCGCATTCTACCGCGCCTGGTCGGGCGCGGCCGGCTGGCTCGAGCCGATCTCGCCCTTCGGCTACCCGCTCTACTCCGGGCTGTGCTTCGGCGGCGTCGCCGCGCTGGCGCATGTGCTGGCGGCGCGCCTGGCTGCGGCGGCCCGGCGCTAGCGTATACCAGCCTGGTTTGCTCGCTTTCGTTTTTTTTGGCGAAGCCGCCCCGAACCCTCTACAAGCAGCACGTGCTCAGCCGGATGGGCATTACACCGTGCGCTCGATCAGAGGCGGATCGGGTGGATCGGCGGCGGGCGCTGCCTGCGCCGCGAAATGCTGCTGGATCAGCTCGTGCGCAAACCCGTAGCCGCCGCCGGCGCGCAGCAGCAGATTGCAGGCCACGGCCTCGTCGAGCATATGAATAGCGCGCAGCGGCAGCGCGCCGGCGGCGCGCAAGATCAGCCGCAGCAGCGCGTGCTGCACGCAGGCGAAACCGCCGTTCAGCAGCGCCGCGCCTACCCCGAACGATAGCGCCCAGATCGACCAGGAGATGCTGTTCCATAGCACGATCCATGGCACCAGAGCGGGCCTGCCCTGCGCGAAGAAGTACATTTCGGCAATGCTGGCGGCCATCACGGCCGTCAGGCCAACCGCCAGCCAGGTGAGCAGGCCCGAGCGCGTGGCGGCTGCGGCCGAAAGCCGGATGCCCTGGTTTGGCTCCATGCGATCAGCCAGCTGGCCGCGCTTGACCCCGATCAGGAAGCCGCACAGCAGCCCGGCCACCAGGCCGTTCGCCAGGCCCAGCGCCATGCCATACATCAACCCAGCCAACACCCCTTCCGAGGCGCCAACCGTCAGTCCGTAGATTGCGCCCAGCAGCACGCACACGACGACGCCGCGCTTGACCCAGCGGCCCGGCCAGGCCCAGCTAAACGTTTCGACAAGAAGCACCTGGTTGGGCCGAACCGCGCGCCAGAAAACAAAGCCAGCGCCAAGCCCAGCGGCAAGCGCCACCAGCAGGCCCAGCCCGACATTTGCCAGCAGCCGCAGCGATCCATCGCCCGGCACGGCCTGCCCATTCCATAGGCCAGCGACCACGCCGTCGATCGCGCCAACCGTGCAGCCGATCGACACAGCACTGCAGAAGTGCTGGGAATCGGCCGCAACGCGCCGCCGCTCAACTGCCAGCCAGCTGGCGAGCCACACCGCCAGCGCCATGGCTACGCCGAGCAGCGCCGTCGCGCCCAGCGCCGTGGCCAGAAACGCGCGCAGGCCAGCGAGCGTGCCCGGTGGTGCGACCCCCACCGCCAGCCGCGCCAGCGGCGTCGCCAGCGTGGCGTGGTTCAGGCCGCCGGTGAGGCTCCAGATCACGCCCGACGTCGCGCCGACGATCAGGCCGAACGCGAGCTTTTCGGCGGCGGCGTAGGCCGCTTGCTGGCGCGCGGTCGCCAGCCACGGCGGGGCAAGGTGGTCGAGCAAGAACAGCGCTTCGTGCTGCTGTTGCATGCGCGCGGCCAGCCAGCCAAGCCAGCGCGCGAGATCGCCGCTGCGGTAGTGCGTAGGCCGGCGCTGGCGCGCGTGGGCTTCGAGCTGGCACTGCACGTAGGCGGCGCTCAGGTAGCGCTGGCGCTCGAGCGGGCCGAGCGCACGCAGCTCGGCCAGGCTGATGCGCTCGTATGCTTCTTCGAGAAAGCTGAGCATGAGCGGCGTCGCGGCGAGCTGCTGAAGCGCCGGGTCGGCGGCAATCGCCGCGCGCACATCTGCCAGCCTGGATGGGCCGGCCGCAAGCGCGCCGTCGATCTGCGCGGGCGTAAGCGGCTGAACCTCGACGGCCTCGGCCAGCGTGAGCCGCGCGCCGAGCTGCTGGTACTGCGCCGCGCGGCAGCAGACGGCCAGGCGGATCAGGCCGTACTGCTGGCGGAACTGGTCGATCGCCGCCACGCAGGCGGCGCGCTCGTCGGCGCGTACCTCGTCGAGGCCATCGAGCAGCGGCAGCACCAGGCGCGCCGCAATCCACGCTCGCCCGGTCGCCAGCGGCACGCCATACACATCCGCGAGCTGCTCGGCGCACCACTCGGCCAGCGGCAGCGGCCGCGCCCACGACGACAGCCTGAACAGCACCGGGATGGGCTGGCGCGCATCGGCCTGGGCGCGCGCCAGCAGCGCGCGCGCCAGCAGCAGCAGCAGGGTGGTTTTGCCCGCGCCCGGCGCGCCGAGGATCAGCAGCTCGCCGCTGGCCTGGTCGAAGATTTCGGCGATCTGCGCGCTACGGGCGGGCGCTCGCTCGTGCGCAGGCGCGCTCGAGGGCGCCGCCACGGCGCCTGGCCGGTAGGCCAGCGCGAGGTCGATCAGCCGGCCGGCGTTCTCGCGCCCGCTGAGCTGGCCGATCTTCCAGGTGGCGGCTACCCGCTCGAGCATCAGTGCGCGGTCGGTGTTGCGCGGGGCCGCGCCGGCTGTGGCCGCTCTGGCAGCAGGCGCTGGCCGGGGTGGCGGCGCGGCACGCTTGCGCTGCCGGGCGATCTGCGCGAACAGCTCGGCCGCCTCGTCGCCGGGGGTAGCGTCAAGATCGGCCAGCGCGCTGCGGCACAGCTCGTACTGCAGCGCTGCATCGCGCAGCCGCGCCTGCCGCAGGAAAAGCCGCATCAGGCAGCAGTGCGCGGCCTCGTCGGCCGGATCGAGCGCCAGCACGTGGCGGGCGAAACGCTCGGCCTCGGCGTCGGCGCCGCGCGCTTCGGCGGCGGTCGCGGCGCGCAGAAACACCTGGCATGCCCGGATCTGCAGCCTGTTGCGCCGGGGCAGCACGGCTTCGCGCAAACCCTCAAGCTCGGGCAGGTGGTCGATCTCGGGCAGCAGCGCGCCGCCGTACAGGTCGGCGGCGCTGGCGAGCTTGCGGGCGCACTCGGCGCACAGCCGATCGTCGGGGTCGGCGTGCGCTTGCACCGCGTCGAGCAGCGCATCGAACTCGGCCACGTCGAGCCAGATATCGCCGTTCGCCTCGATCGCCAGCCAATCGTCGGGCAGCGAGCGGATCGGCTGGGAGCCCAGCGCTTTCTGAATACGCGTAAGCTCGACGCGCAAGCTCTTGCGCGGGTCTTTGGCGCCGGGCCACAGCAGGTCGGCAATTGCGGCGCGGTGCTGCGGCTGGCCGGCGTTGAGCGCCAGGTACGCCAGCAGCGCGCGGCCTTTCGCGCCCAGCGCCACGGCGCGGCCGTCTACGGTTATGCGAGTCGTGCCGAGCAGCGCAATCGCCAGGCGGGCCATAATCGCTCTGCTTTCGCCTTGGGGAGCGGGTGGTGCCGCATTATACCGCATCTCGAGCCGGCAATAGCACGGCTGATACCAACTCCGTTTGATTACTTGTGTTTTCTTGTGCGGCGCCCCGCAAAGCCGGGCGCCGCACAAGAAGAAATTCGGGGCGGCGAAGCCCCGAACCCCCACCATAATCCAAGCGATCAGCCGGATTTGGTATGACGCGGCAGGCGTTTCTGCCCTTGTCGGCGCGGCGCTTGTTCACCTCCAAAAGGAAAGCACCGCTTGCGATCTCTGCCCGCTTCGCCGCGCATCGCAAAAAGGACGTGATCAAACGAAATTGGTATGCATTAGCGCCGTGTTAGCGCCAACCTGAAGCGCCGCATTAGCGCCCGCCGCCTATGTTCGACCCAGGCACAAGCTGGGCGAAAGGAGGTGAGCGATATGCAGCAGATTGGAAGGCGCATGGCGGTGCTGGTGCTGGCGCTGGTGTTCGCGTGGGGCCTGCTGGCCGGCGCGACGCAGCCGCCGGCCGTGTACGGCGCCGGCCCAACACCAACGCCCGCGCAAGCGAATGGCGAGCCGGGCGGCCATGGCGGCGGGACGTAGGCATTCGCGCGGGTGGTGGCGCTGCTTCGGCGCGCCGCTACCCGCACAGCCCGGTGACGACGAAGTTGCCCCAGGCGAGCGGGCTTTCGCTGCAGAGCGTGCGCTGGGCCTGCGCCAATGCCAGCGCCGCGTCGTCGTGCTGGCGCAGGGCTGTGTAGAAGCGCTCGACCAGCGCCACCACCGCCTGGTCGCCGACCGGCCACAGGCTGGCGAGCACCGCGCGCGCCCCGGCGGCCAGAAATGCCCAGCTCAGGCTGAACACTTCTTCGCCGGGCAGCACCTCGGCGGCGGCGCCGTCGCAGGCCGAGAGCAGCACCAGGCACTGATCCAGGTCGAGCGCCGCGAGGTCGGCCAGGGCCATGTCGCCGTCGGCGAGCTTGATGTGGGCGGCCACGCCGTGCGACGGCACGAGCCGGGCGTGGCTGGCGATATGCACGACGCGATACTCGCGCAGCTCGCCGCGCCGCGAGCGCTCGGCCAGGTCGCCCGCACGAGCGCCGGAGTCGCGCAGCGCCGCGACGCCGGGCCAGAGCCGCGCCACCACCGCGTGCTCGCGCTCGACGCCTGGCAGCGGCGGGGCGCGGTCGCCGAACGACTGGCAGCCGACAAACAGAGCGGCCGATCCGGGCGGCGGCGCAGCCGGGCAGGGCGTGGCGAGCAGCGAGGGCACAACCTGCACGACAGCGCGCTCGGCCAGCCAGCCATCGGCCAGGCGCAGCGCGGGCCACGGCAGCGCGTGCAGCGGGCCGGCCGGCACGATCAGCAGGCGGTGGCCGGGGTGCAGCCGCGCGCGCAGCGCCGCCGGCAGCAGCCGCTCGGTCAGCGCGACGAGGCGCTGCCAGGGGTATTGGGCGGCGCCTTGCAGCAGCGGGAAGTCGAGGTACGTATAGCTGCGGTAGCTCGGCTGGCTGGCCTGCTCGATCAGCGTGCGCAGCTCGGCGTCAAAGGCTGCATGGCTGAACGCCAGCGTGTCGGCTGTCAGCTCGCCGATCGCCAGCGTCTCGGCGCTCGCGACATAGATCAGCACGCTCCAATCGCGGCCGTAGCTGGCAGCCAGGTGGGCGCGCAGGCGCGCGAGGTCGGGCGGATCGGCGGGGAGCAGCGCCGGGCGCGCGGGATCGTGCTCGGGGCGGGCGGCCAGCCGCGCGGCGTTGTAGGCCGCCAGCGTCGCGTCGATCAGCCCGGCACCGGCTGGTTCGAGCAGAGCCTGCGCCAGGCGCGCGCGCTGCTGTTCGAGCAGAGCCTGCGCCGGGGTAGGCATCGTGGCCGCGCGCAGGTGCAGCGCGCGCTGGAGCATCAGCGCGCGCTGGCGCTCGCTGAGCTCGAGCAGCGCGAAGCTATCGGCCTGGCGGGCGGCAAGCGCCACGGCATCGGCGTGCATCTGGGCGGCCTGCGCGAACAGGTGGCTCGAGATCGCCTCGCCCGCCAGGCGGGCGCGCAGCGCCGCCACGGTCGTTCCGGCGGCGCGGTAGTGCGCCAGCGCCGCGCTTGGCTCGCCGCGCAGCTCGGCGCAGCGCGCCAGCCCATACTCAACGCGCCAGTGGTCGTGGGGGTGCTGGCGGGTAGCCGGCGCTGCGGCCACGAACGCGGCCTGCGCGGCGTCGCCCTGAGCCTGGGCCAGCGCGATCCAGCCAAGCTCGAGCTGGCACTCGGCGACGCCGTGCGGGTTGTGGTGGAGCATGAACAGCGCGCGGGCCTGCCGGAAGCATTCGGCCGCAGCCGCCCAATCGGCGGTCTCGGCCAGCAGCGCGCCGCGGATCGCGTGGGCCTCAGCGAGCTCGAGCGGAAGGTCGAGCTCGCGCGCGCGAGACTCGACGGTGGCGAGCAGCGCGGTGGTCTCGGCGCGGCGGCCCTGAATGCGGTAGACCATCGCGCGGTTGCGCTGGGCGACCAGGCTGTAGCCGTCCATGGCGAGCGCGGCGTAGGTGCTTTCGGCGCGGCTGTAGCAGGCCAGCGCGGCGTCCCAGCCGCCAATGTAGAAGTAGATATTGCCAAGGTGCAGGTGGCACGCGCCGATGTCGGCGGCGCGCCGCAGGGCGGTGAAGTCGGCCAGCGCGGCGAGCGAGTACCCAAGCGCTGTGTCGTAGTCGCCGCGTTTGGCGTACAGCAGGCCCAGGTTCTTCGCGCAGGCCGCGCGCTGCAGCGGCAGGTCGTGCATGGCGAACGCCCGCTCGGCGCGCGTGTAGCCTGCCTGGGCCGCGTCGAGCTGCTCCTGGCGCAGCGCCAGCCAGGCCATATCGAGCCAGCACTTGGCGGCGTCGACGGGGTAGGCGCGCGCGCGAAACACCTGCTCGGCGCGGGCCAGCAGCTCGGCGGCGCGCGTGAAATCGCCGCGCGCGTTGGCGGCGCCGCCGCGAATCCGGTCGTGGCGGGCGCGGTCGATCGGCGTGGCGGCGGCCAGCTCTGGCGCGGCGCTGTCGAGCAGCTCCTCGGCGTCGCGCGCGCGGCCCAGCACATTCAGGTGGCGGGCGTGGTCGATCGTGGCGCGCAGCGCGTCGAGCGGCGCGCCAAGCGCGGCAAACTCAGCCGCGCGCGCGGCGAACTCGGCGTCGAGCCCCGGCCTGGCGAGCTGGAGCTGGTCGGCCAGCAGCAGGGCGTAGCGGCAGCGCAGCGCGCCGTAGCGCGCGCCAAGCTGCTCGAATGCGGCGAGCGCAGTGGCGAGTGGCGCGCGCGCCGCGTCGATACGCTCCCAGGCAAGCAGCGCCCAGCCGTACACGAAGCGCCGCCAGGCCAGGCCGGCGGGCTCGGCCGGCGCAAGAACCAGCGCGCGCTCGGCCAGCGCCACCGCCGCTCGTGGGCGGCGCTCGGCCAGCGCCAGCAGGCGGGCGCATTCCGGCGGTAGCGGCGGGGTGTGCGACGGGGCAGCCAGCATGGGCGCGCCTCACGTGTGCGCTGTGGGCGTCAGCTCGATCTCGATAAGCAGCTCCGGGCCGTTGGGCGCGTCGAGCAGGGCGGCCGGCAGGCCGGCCACGCGCGCGCGGCCGGCGGCGTCGAAGGGCGCCGACACGGCGTGGCCGCCCAGGCGCAGGCGCAAAACGCCTGGCGCGCCGGGGAGCAGGCTGACGACGAGTGTGCCGTCGTCGTCGGGCTGGCGCGCGACGCTGACCACCACCTGGCGCCGGTCGAGGGTTTCGGCGTACAGCACGCGCTCGTTCGCGTCGGCGCCGCGCAGCACCGGGCGCAGCGCCAGTGGCGGCGGCAGCGCCAGGTTCAGAAACGCGCGCGCCAGGCGGATGGCGGGCAGCCGCAGTGGCGCGGCGGGCAGCGGCAGCGGCGCGAGCGCGCCGCGCGCCTCGGCGTCAAGCAGCGCGCGCGTCAGCCGGTAGGTCTCGGCGCAGTCGGCGCAGTGCCACAGGTGCCAGCCGACGGCCGGAAAGCGCGCGAAGGCCGCGAAGAAGCCGTGCGCGTGTTCGCAGTCGATGAACGCGGCCATATCGGCCTGGCACGCGTCGCAGTCGATCGGCGCGGGCGCGGCGGCCAGCGCGGCCGCGATCAGGCCGAGCGCGCCGCGGCAGCTTTCGCAGGCGGCGGCGTGGGCCACAAACTCGGCCGGCGGCGTCAGGCTCTCGTCGCCCGCGCCGTGCTGCAAGAACGCGCGAACCTGGGCGCAGAGCGAGCGGTCATTCGGTTGCATGCGAGCCTCGAAGAAGCGCGGCAGGCAGGCCCAGGCTGTTGTAGCCGGGCGCCATGTGCCGCGAGCCAGGCTGGTATCACAGCATATCGTGTGCGTATGGTACCACATCGCTTGCCTCATGTGTGTGTACGGCCGGGCCGCCGCACGAGAGCTAACATCTTTCACCTAGCCACGAAGACGCGAAGACGCAAAGAGACGAGAGTATTACCGAGTACTTCGCGCCTTTGTGACTTTGTGGCAAATGCCAGTCGAGCCACGAAGACGCGAAGACGCAAAGAGACGAGAGTATTACCGAGTACTTCGCGCCTTTGTGACTTTGTGGCAAATGCCAGTCGAGCCACGCAGGCGCGAAGACGCAATTCAGCAGCTGAGCCACGTGCTGATGCGCGGGTCGTGGCGCAGCATCTCGCGGCAGCGCTGCAGCAAGCTGCGCACCTGCGGCTGGCTCAGCCGAATGCGCCGGCCGATCTCCTCGACGCGCAGGTCGTCGATCGCCCACAGCCGGAAGATCAGCGCCAGCCGCGCGTCGGGCTGCTCGCGCAGCACCGCCTCGATCAGGTCGGCCAGCAGCCGCGCGTGCGCGAGCGTCTCGGGGTGCGCGGCGGCGTCGAGCGGAGCATCGAAGCGCGCGTCGTCGTCGAGCGAGAGCGGGCGCGCGGCGCGCTTGAGGGCGCGCATATCGCGCAGGTAGCGCTGGATCGACTGCACCACCACCTGGCGCGACCAAGTGCTGAAGCGGCTGGCGTAGCGAAAGTTCGGCAGCGCGCGGGCCAGCGCCGCCCGCGCCACCTGGGCCAGGTCGTCGGCGTCGATCGCCGCGTCGTCGGTTTGGGCCAGGCCCGCGTGATGCAAGATCGGCAGCACCTGGGCCACCCAGGCGCGCCACGCCTCGTGGTGGTGTGCGTCGGCTGTGTGCGCGAGGGCCTGCACCTGGCGGTGATCGAGGTGGTAGTACAGCGCAACCTGGCGCAGCTGGTCGGCGGTGGCGCTGCCGGGAACCAGGCGCGCGAGCGCGGAGGTATAGGCATGCCGCTCGGCCGCGCCGAGCTGCCATGCTTGCTCGTCGTCGAGCATCGCGACCACCAGCGCGCAGCGCGCCGCCAGATCGCTCTGTCGCTCCATGCCGACTCCTTCTGCTCGGGAGGGTACGGCGCGATGCCGGGTTGGTTGCTTGCAAGCTCGCGGAGACCCTATTGTACATCGGATCGGCAATCGTACCAACCGCCAGCGAAATGCGAGCGTTTCGGTACTAATGATGTATGGAGGCACGTGACATGGCCGCCGAATCCCGATGTCGTTCGCGAAACGTCGTGGCGCGGCGCGCCAAAAGGCGAAAGGTGTGCTATGCAGCCGGGAATGGGCGCGGGCGCGCGGCGGCAATCGCCGCTCGAGTACGACTTCAAGGGCGGCGCGGTGCTGCTTTCAAGCGAGCAGGCTGGCTGGAATGGTTTGGCGGCGCGGTATTATCGCGCCCCGGCCAACTACCACGACAGCATGCCGCCGCTCGCGCTCGACGCGCTGGCGATCCAGATCGCCGACGCGACGCCGCTCACCAGCACGATCATGGGCGTGAGGCGGCAGGTATACTCGGTTCCGGGCGACATCTACCTGCTGCCCAAGGGCGAGGCCAGCGCCTGGTATGCGCGCGAGGCATGCGAGCTGCTGCACATCTACGCCACGCCTGGGCTGCTCGGCTCGGTCGCGCTGCAATCCGCCGACCTCGACCCGGCGCGCGTGGAGCTGCTCCCGCGCGTGCAGGCGCGCGACCCGCTGATCCACCAGATCGGCCTGGCCCTGCTGGGCGAGCTGCGGTCGCCTGGGCCAGCCAGCCGGCTGTACGTCGACACGCTGACGCAGACCCTCGCGCTGCACCTGCTGCGCCAGCACGCCGCCCTCGGCAGGCTGGCCGCCGATCCCGCTGGTGGCCTGCCCGCCGCCGTGCTGCGCCGCGCGCTCGACTACATCGGCGACAATTTGGCAAATGACGTATCGCTTGACATAATTGCTGAGGTCGCGGGCATCAGCCCGTACCACTTCACGCGGCTGTTCAAGCGCAGCACCGGGCGCACACTGCACCAGTATGTGCTCGACCAGCGGCTGGCGGCAGCGAAAAGGCTGCTGCTGAGCGGCCGCCACACAATCGCCGAGGTTGCCGCGCTGGCCGGGTTTGCCGACCAGAGCCACCTGCACAGGCTGTTCAAGCAGCGCTATGGAGTCACGCCGGGCGCGCTGCTGCGGCGCCCAGAAAACCGCCAGGAGGCAAGCGATGACTGAGCGGCAGGCGGATATCGCCGCGCGCTCGGCGGCCGAGTACGCGCACATCCGAGACACGCGCCGGCTCGCGCTGTCCAGCGAGGGCGCGGGCTGGAATGGACTGATCGCGCAGCTGTTCCACTACGGCCGGCAGCGCGGCGACCCGATGCGCGTCCCGCCGCCGCTGGAGGACGTAATCACCATCCACACGGCCGGCGTCACCGAGCTTGAGGGCAGGGTCGGCCGGCGTTTCCCGCGCCACCCTACCACGTCCGGCGACGTATTCATCATCCCGCGCGGCGAGCCGACGATCTGGAACTGGAGCACCGCGTGCAGCATCTTCTGCCTGTACGTCGACCCGGCGCTGCTCGCGCGCGTGGCCGCCGAGGACGCCGACCTCGACCCGGCGCGGGTCGAGCTGGTCCCGCGCACGCCCGAGCGCGACCCGCTGATCCACCAGATCGGCCTGGCGCTGCTGGGCGAGCTGGAGTCGCCCGGCCCGGCCAGCCGGCTGTACGTCGACACGCTGACGCAGACCCTCGTGCTGCACCTGCTGCGCCAGCACGCCGCCTTCGCCGCGCGTGGCCGCGAAACGCCGCGCGCCGCTGCGCCAGACAGCCTGCGCCGCGCGCGCGAGTACATCCACGCCAACCTGGCGCAGGAGCTGCGGCTGAACGAGATCGCCGCAGCCGCCGGGATCAGCCCGTACTACCTGGCGCATAGCTTCAAGCGCGCGACCGGCGGCACCATCCACCAGTACATCGTCGCTCAGCGACTGGAGGCGGCCTGGCAGCTGCTCGGCGGCCAGCTGTCGCTCGCCGAGGTCGCCGTGCTGACCGGGTTCGCCGACCAGAGCCACCTGAGCCGGCTGTTTACGCGGCGCTACGGCGTGACGCCGGGCGCGCTGCAGGGACAGCGCAAGAATATTCATGACGACCGCAAGATTATCCAAGACAGTGCGGGCGCCGATAGGGTAGGCTAGGTTATCGCTCATGCACTCGAACTAAATACCGCCTGTGTCCGCGCCCTGTGGGAAGGGATCGCCCCGTGCCGACCGCCCCAGATTTCCTGATCGCCAGCTATGACGGCCAGGCGCCGAGCGCCCAGCTTGGCGCGCTGCGCGGCTGGCTGCACCGGCTGTTGGTTGGCATGCGTGGCGCGGGCGTGTTGCGCCATTCTTGGTCTTGGTCGACTGGCTGGATTGTGCAGGGATCGTGATGGCCGTGCCGACGTTTCTGACAATCGCCTACGTGACGGCGCTGCTGAAGAGTCTGATCGAGCACGGCCTGATGCGCGACCAGATCGCCGATCTTGTCGGCGGGGTGGCGGTGTCGGCGCTGTCGCCCGAGCAGCTGAGCGCCGGGGCCGACGAGCAGGCGCGGCTGAACCTGTTCCTGTCGCACGTCGCGCCGAATACGCGCGTGCGCTCGCTCGACCCGCGCGCGAAGCCCGCCGAGCCGCCTGCCGCCGCGCCGCTCGCGCTCGATCTGCACTATGTCATCACGGCCTATAGCGCGAAGGAGCTGCACGGCGAGATGCTGCTCGGCTACGCGAGCGAGTTCTTCCGCGCCCGGCCGGGCCTGAGCTACGCCGAGCGGAGCTGGCGCGTGCAGGGCGGGGCGGCGGCGGGCGAGACAATCGTCGCCCCAAGCGTGCCGGGCGCGCCGGCCGAGCTGCCGGAGCAGATCGGCTCGATCGGCATCCGGCCGCTGTTCCCCAGCGCCGACGAGCTATCAAAGATGTGGTCGGCGCTGCAGGTCAAGTACCGGCCTTCGCTGAGCTACCGGGTCGAGATCCAGCCCGAGAGCGGAGCAAGACTTGTCATGAAGCCGGCACCAGCGCTTGAGCACGCCCAATGAGCGGCGCGTGGGAGCAGGCCAGCCGCGAGCGCCTGACCGCCGAGCTGGCGCGCGTGCGCTCGATCTTGCAGGCTGCGCTGGCCCGCGCGCTCGGCGAGGAGGGCGCTGGCGCTGAGGAGCCGGCGCCGCAGGGTGGCGCGCCCGGTGCGCCGGCGGCGATCGACATGCTGTGCGAGCTGTTCCGCCTGTCGCCGTTCGAGCGCGACCTGCTGCTGCTGTGCGCTGGCGTCGAGCTGGACAGCGCGATCGCCGGTCTCGTCGCCGCCGCGAATGGCGAGTCGCGGATCGCCGCGCCGACCTTCAGCCTGGCGCTTGCGGCGCTGCCGGGCGCGCACTGGAGCGCGCTCGCTCCCACCGGGCCGCTGCGGCGCTGGCGGCTGATCGCCGTCGGGAATGGCCCGGCGGCGCTGCACAGCCCGCTGCGGATCGAGGAGCGCGTGCTGCACTACCTGGCCGGCGCCGAGCACCTGGACGCACGGCTGGCCGGGATCGTCCGGCCGGTCGCACCCGACGCCGCGCTCGCGCCGGGGCACCAGGCGCTGGCCGATCGCCTGGCCGCCGCATGGCGCGCGCCGCGCAGCGGCGGGCTGCCACTGGCGCAGCTATGCGGCGGCGACCGCGCCCTGCGGCGGGCGGTCGTTGCGGCGGCTTGCCGGGCGCTGGGGCTGGGTCTGTACGCCGCCTCTGCCGAGGCGCTGCCCGCCGCGCCGGGCGAGCTTGAGGCGCTGGCCCGCCTGTGGGAGCGCGAGGCCGCGCTGGCCGGCCTGGCCCTGCTTGTAGAGTGCCCGGATCGCGACGCCGACCAGGCCAAGCTTGGCGTGGTGCGCGGCCTGGCCGAGCAGGTCAGCGGCGCGCTGATCGTCGCCGGAACCGAGCGGCTCGACGGCGTCGATCGGCCGAGCGTGGTGCTGGAGGTGGCGCGGCTTACCGCCGCCGAGCAGCGGGCGATCTGGCGCGCCGCGCTTGGCGCAACGGCGGCACAGCTGAACGGCCAGCTTGATCAGATCGCGGCGCAGTTCAGCCTTGGGCCAAGCGCGATCGGCGCAGCCGTGCGACAGGTCGGCGATGATCCTGGCAGCGATCTCGGTGCGGCGCTGTGGGACGCCTGCCGCAGCCAAGCGCGTCCGCGCCTCGACGACCTGGCGCAGCGGATCGAGTCGGCGGCGGCGTGGGACGACCTGGTGCTGCCGGAGGCGCAGCTTGAGATGCTGCGCGGGGTGCTGGCGCATGTCCGCCAGCGCGCCACCGTGTACGAGCGCTGGGGCTTCGCGCGCAGGGGCGGGCGTGGGCTGGGCATCACCGCGCTGTTCGCCGGGCCGAGCGGCACCGGCAAGACGCTGGCGGCCGAGGTGCTGGCGAACGAGCTGCGGCTGGACCTGTACCGGGTGGATTTGAGCCAGGTGGTCAGCAAATACATCGGCGAGACCGAGAAGAACCTGCGGCGGGTGTTCGACGCGGCCGAGGGCGGCGGGGCGGTGCTGCTGTTCGACGAGGCCGACGCGCTGTTCGGCAAGCGCTCCGAGGTCAAAGACAGCCACGACCGCTATGCCAACGTCGAGGTCAGCTACCTCTTGCAGCGCATGGAGGCTTATCGCGGGCTGGCGCTGCTGACCACCAACATGAAGCAGGCGATCGACCCGGCCTTTCTGCGGCGCATCCGCTTCGTCGTGACATTCCCGTTCCCCGACACCGCGCAGCGCGCCGAGATCTGGCGGCGGGTCTTCCCGCCCGGCGTGCCGACTGCCGGGCTGAGCGCCGAGAAGCTGGCCTGCTTGAGCCTGGCCGGCGGCAATATCGCCAACATCGCCCTCGGCGCGGCGGTGCTCGCCGCCGACGCGGGCGCGCCAGTAGGCATGGCGCACGTGCTCGCCGCCGCGCGCGCCGAGTACGCCAAGCTCGACCGTACCCTGACCGAAGCGGAGACGGCGGGCTGGCTTGCTGAACAGCAAATAGTGGAGAAAACGCCATGAGCGAGCGAACTCGCGTCCAGCGCAAAAAAGACGCTGATCTCGACGCTGTACCGCAGCTCGGCCAAGATACGCGTGCGCTTACGGAACCACGATTTGGCTTTGATTTGGGTCAGGTTCAAATCCAGCACTCAGCTCCGGCGCCGCTGTTGCAGCCTAAGCTGACGATCTCGCAGCCAGGCGACCCGTATGAGCAAGAGGCTGATCGTGTGGCCGATGCGGTAGTCAACGGCGGCTATGCATTCGTTGATTCGCCCTCGACAACTCCAAGCGTGCAGCGCGACGCAGCAGATTCTCCGCCGCCGCAGAGTTCAGGCCAGCTACCGCCGGACGCCGAGTTTCCGCCATCAGACTCTGGCCCTTCAGCAAGCGAAGAAATGGCAGAAGGGCTTGAGGCGATTGGTAAGGCCATTCAAAAAACACCGGCTGGTAAAGAGCTTAAGCGCAAGGCCGAAGAGCTTGGCGCGGAGCTGTGGTCGCACCTGGAAGGCAAAGTGGTTGTGATCGTTAGTGGTGCCGCTGCGCTAGGAACATTGTTCGCCGCCAACCGCGAACTGCCGGCTGCAATCCCCGACATTCCTCTTGATTGGGCTGTTCCAGGTTTGAAGGCCAACCTCACATACGAAGGGCCGCTTCGCAAACCGACAAAGGTCATGCTGACCCTGACTCTATCGTTTGGTGGGGGAGGGTCTGATACCGGAGCAACATCGCGTCAAACGAGCGATCCTCAAGCTGAGGAAATTCGCCGCTTCCAGCAGAGTATTCACTACACTCCTGGCACGCCTGAGGCTCGCGAGGAAGCGGCACGCCAGGCGGCTGATGAGCAACGGGCCGTGTCGCGAGCGCTAAATCCTGCTCTCGGTGATTTTACTCGCTTAGGTTCGCCCTCAGCTTTTGGGTGGCATAGTGAGAATGCAGAGGCAAGCCAGCCTAATCCATTCCAGCTCACCCCACCAACCTTCGGCGAAGACCTCGGAAGACCCAGGCTTCCGCGCCTCGTGCCTGAGCTACGCTTGGACGAGCCTTTCATCATGCGCAAGGCATCAGGCTCGACCGAAGCGATGGCTGCACCGTCAGTGGTGCAAGAGGTTTTGCAATCCGGCGGACAGCCTCTTGACGATACGACGCGCGCGTTCATGGAGCCGCGCTTCGGCCGCGACTTCGGCCATGTTCGCATACACACTGATTCCACTGCCGCCCGGTCGGCGGAGGCTGTAAGTGCGCATGCATATACAGTCGGGAGCGATGTGGTGTTCGGCGCGGGGCAGTACCGGCCAGGGACGGATAATGGGAAGCGGCTGATTGCACACGAGCTGACACATGTGGTGCAGCAAGCGGTTACACCGTTGAATATTCAGCGAATGCCAGCAGTTGCACAACTTGCGGGACATGCACCGAGTAAGCCGCCGATGTTGCCACCTCTTGTGAATACTTTAACTCCTCGGCATCATACGCTCAATTCTCCTGTAGCATCGCTCGATCACCTTGTCAGCACACTTTCTAGAGAGACTAACCCTAAGATCGGTAGCGTTCAAGCGGACGCACGCGCACAGCTGCAACAGCGCTCTACCTTATTCGCTGAGCATTGGCGGCAACTTGATATAGGGGAACCAATTGAGCCAGAAGTTCGAGCCGCTTATCAGCACAGCTACGGAAAAGATCTATCCCATGTTCGGGTTCATACTGATTCGTCTGCGGCTGCACTGACAAGGGAGCTCCAAACACCAGCCTTTACAGTTGCAAATCATATAGTATTTCGACCAGGTGTATATAGTCGAAGCACTGGTGGTGATCGCCATATACTCGGTCACGAACTTGCCCATGTCTTGCAACAAAGCCGGTCGCGCCCGAGCGGGGCGACGCTGCGATTGAGTACGCCAACATCACCTGCCGAATGGGAGGCAGAGCAAGCTGCCACCACTGCGCTCGCTGGTCAACAGACAGGCATAAGCGTCTCGAGTACTACGGATCTAATGGGGATACCGCCTGTCGCTTTGATCGCTCTCCTTGGCTTAGCAGTTGGTGCCCTACTTGCGATAGGCGCTGAGGTAGCAGGGCCTTCCTATGAAGAAAACAGTAGGAGTGCCCAGGAGCCAGATGCGCTGATTAACCAAACAGGATGGATGCTTGTCCCTGTATTTGGGACAGCTGTCAAGATTTTGGATGCACGAAACCCGCTTGAGCGCTATTTCAATGTACTACTTATGCCGCTCGACTTTGTTACACTCAACACAGCTGGATCTGCGCTTTTGAAGCTCAGCGCGTTTGGTCGGGCTGCATTTCAAGATGTTGCTTCGAGTGAAGCAGAACAGATTGCACAAAGCGGTATTCGCTCCGTAACGCGCGCAGAGATAAATGCACATGCAGCACGGGCTCTTGATCAGGGATATGCCGTCGCTGCAAGTCTTAGCTGGCGAAACCACGCGGTAATTTGGGTAAAAGTTGGCAACCAATATTATCGGCTCACTGGCGGTGCATTACGTTCAATGGCCGTGAGAGAGGGAATTACGGAGTTCGTTCCAAAGGGAAGTCTCAATGCTATTTCCATCATACGTCAGCCAGGCATTAATCAGTTGCTACTCGATGAAGCTAGGCGAATGGAAGCAACGGCATTGTTCTCCCGCTCTTTTGGTGGGGTTGGTTATACGGCGCGAAGCTGTTCGATCTCGCAGTCAGTTTTATTGGAGCGCGCAGGCTTAGGACATTTAGTCCCTGCAACAAGGGCCGGTCAATTCTTGCCAGTTGCAGTGATGGGTCGATTAAGCGAGACCACCGGTGTTATGGCGACCAACTTAGGAGCGTGGAAAATTATCGGTGGGACTGTAGGTGTACAAATGCCTCTCGCTGGAACCGTCTATTATGGATTGCCTCACTCTGTCGTCGACGTGGCAAGTGGTCATCCAGAAAGTTCGCCGGTCTGGCCACTGTCGAATTTATTGAATGGACCGCATCCTCTTCAAGCTATCAATGAATCGTTCGACAACCCTGAGTCTCTAGAGTCTGTACCAATCGATATGCTGCCTCAAATCGGGGCACAACTCGATGTGCAAGGTGCCCAGAATGCAATTGCTGGCAATATGCGTCAAGATCAGACTGATGCACAAAAACCTTCCCTCATAACCCCTGTCTTCATTTATCTAGGCACTAATGACGAATCAGTTGCAAACACAGATCAGGTACTGGACATTGCTAATTTACATCTGTTGAATGGTCCAATCAATCATCAAACAGAGGAAGCCGTCACTCAGGATATGTCTCAACAAACACATGAGGGCGCACTCCAGATTGCGTACGCACTTGCATCCGCGAGAAGTGAGCGTGATCACATACAAGTTATCCGTAACGTCTCACAACACTTTCCGTTCGCCATAGCAACGCCGGCACGATGGCAGCAAGTACGCGATGCACTGCATGACGAAGGAATTGACAATGACACGATAGAGCTTATTCTCCAACAACTCTACGCTGCACAGCATTAGCGTGAGGTTTTATTTGTCGAAGGCATCAGAATAGTTTTAGTTCCTTACTTTGGCAAGTCGTAAACATTGTAGTGCTCCACCACTTCCACAACCCTATCTTCCCTGCTCCATGCTCGCGGGCAGATCCCGCAGGCCGAGGTGGACGTGCTGTTCGATATCCCAAGCCGTGCGTGGGTCGAGTCGCTGGAGCGGCCGGCGGTGTGCTGCTCTTCGACATGGCCGAGGTCGCCGAGGGTGTGGAGCTGCGCTGTCGTGCGGCAGGCGCGGCGAGCGGGCGCGCGGCTACGAGGCCGCCAACCACAGGGGCAGGCGAGCGGGCGCGGCGGCAGGTGAGAGGCGCGGCGGCGGAGGCCGGCTGTCAGATCCGGCTTGGGAGGCAGTGGCTGGGGCGCCAGCGGCCAACAGGATCGCAGCCTTCAGGCTGCCCCAGCCACCTTCACCCCTCCTCCGCGTCCATCTCCGCCGCTTGCACCGGGTACCGCGCCAGCATCTCGCGCAGCCAGGTCTCGCCGCGCGTGCGCAGGTAGTAGTGGTAGCTCGAGTGCGGCCAGGCGGACGGATGGGCGACGTAGCCATGCTTGACGGGGTTGTAGTGAATATAGTTGAAGCGCGTCCACAGCCCGCGCTCGTCGCGGATGCAGGTGTCCCAGTAGCTGTACCAGACCGTCCGGCCCACCGCTCCATCAAGCAGGTTGATCTGGCGCGACGTACCGCCGTGCAGCCGGTTGAGGAAGATGGGCAGCCGCGCTCCGTCGCTCGTCTTCAGCAGCAGATGGTAATGGTCGTCGAGAATAGCCCAGGCTCTGAGCCCCATCCCATATGTCGGCAGCAGCGTCTGAAGCGCGTCGCGTACCAGAATGCGCGCAGTCGGCGCGGCCAGCAGCGGCGCCCGGCCGTAGATCGACGCGGTGAGCATGTACCAGGTGTTGTCGCTGTAGATGTGCGGCGGTCGATGTCGTTGCATAGTAGCGTTTCTGCCTATGCTCTGCTGATATACCGCCGTCCGGCTCCGTTCGCTACGATGTGAGTGCGTATATTCAGAGGTTCTTCGTGCTCCACCACCTCCACACAACCATCGTCGCCCTGCTCTACGACGAGCGCCGTGGGAACATCCCGCCGGCCGAGGTGGACGTGCTGTTCGACATCCCGAGCCACCAGTGGGTCGAGGCGTTGGCGCGGCCAGCGGTGTGCTGCTACCTGTTCGATATGGCCGAGGTGGCCGAGTTTCGCAACGCCACCTCCCAGGTGACCCGCGCCAACGGCCGCGCGGTCACCAAGCTGCCGCCGCGCCGGGTCGATCTACGCTACCTCGTGTGCGCGTTCAGCTCCTCGCGCGCCGACGAGCAGGCGCTGGTCTGGCGCGCGATGGCGGTGTTCATGAAGCACACGACGCTGCCGGCCGACCTGATGCCGGACGAGCTGCGCAAGCTCGACGTGACTGTCACGACCAAGATCGGGCCGTACCCGGATGCGCCGAAGCTGCTGGAGCTGTGGGGCGCGCTGGATCTACCGCCGCGCCCTGCGCTGCTGCTGAGCGTCACCGCGCCGCTCGACTTGGAGCTGGAGTTCGATGCGCCGCTGGTGCTCACGCGCGTCACCCGCTTCACGCGCCCGAGCGACGAGGACTTGCGCCGTGGTCGCGGCGTCGACCCGGAGCACGTGAGCCAGCGCGGCGCAGCTGAGCAGTTCTACGAGCCCTACAACGGCGTGGCGATCGACCCGCGCGCGCCCGAGCCGCGCTTTGCGATCGCCGGCGTGGTGCGTGACCGGCAGAATAACCCGCTCAAGAGTGTGGTCGTCGGCGTCGAAGGCCGCGCCGCCGAGAGCACCATCGACGCCGACGGGCGCGAGCAGACTTGCTCCACTGGCGCGGATGGACGGTTCGCGCTGGCGAACCTGCGGCGCGGCGATCGCCTGTGGGTGCGGCGTGGCGATAAGAAGACGCTGCTCAATATCTACGTGCCGTCTCCAATATACGATATCGTGCTCGACTGAACGCTAGCTGAAGGAGTGCCCGCATGCCTAACTATTACTCTCCCGGCGTGTACATCGAGGAAGTCAACACCGGCCCGCGCCCGATCGAGGCGGTGGCCACTGCGGTGGCGGCGTTTGTCGGCTTCGCGCCATACTCGAACCACGACGACGCCAACCAGCCGGTGCTGATCACCAGCTGGGCGCAGTATGTCGAAAAGTTCGGCCTGCGCAAAGACGACGGCCGCAAAGAGCCGTTCGCCAAGGACGCCTACATGCCGCACGCGGTGTACGGCTACTTTCTCAATGGCGGCACGCGCTGCTATGTCGTGCGCGTTGTTTCGCCGGCCTGGCAAAAGGCGCTGAAGGACAAACAGCTCACCGCCGAGCCGCAGCAGGTGCTGACGCGGCAGGCCAGGGCTGCTAGGCGCCCTGGCGAGGAGATCAAGCCCGAGGATGTGGTGCTGACGATCACGCCCAAAGCGGCCTCGCTGCGCGATATCGAGGTGTCGATCGACCGCGCCGCCGGCAGCCAGCCCGCCGACTGCGCGATCGCCGTGCGCGTCAAAATGGGCGACACGGTCGAGGAGTATAAGCGTATCCAGCTAAAAAAGCTATCGGCAGAGGCAGTCGCTGCCAAGCAGAAAGCGGAAGAAGCCGCCGCCGCCAAGCAGAAAGCGGAAGAAGCCGCCGCCGCCAAGCAGAAAGCGGAAAATACTAAAACCGCTGCGACAACGGCGAAAACGGCTGCCGACGAAGCAGCGAAAAACGCGGCCAACGCTGCTGCGTCGGCGAAAAAAGACGCTGAAGAAGCGGCAAACAATGCAAAGGATGCACAGACGAAGGCGAACCAGGCTACTGGGGCGAACAAAGCAGCAGAAACTGCCATCGCCAAGCAGAAAGCGGAAGAAGCAGCTGCTGCGCAGGCTGCTGCCACGCAGAAAGCAGAAGAGGCTGCCACCGCAACGAAGAAAGTCGAAGACGCTAAGACCGCCGTAGCGGAGGCGGACAAAGCCCTCGCTGCAGCCACGGTAGCACAACAAGCAGCTGAACAAACAGCGACACAGGCCGAGGCTGCTTCTACGGCAGCGCAACAGGCTGCTGAGAAGAAAAAAGAGGAGGAAGATACCGCCGATGCACAAGAAGATACAAGAGAAAGAAGCTTGCCGACACCCAGCCAAAAATATAAGGAAAAACTGGCATTTCTCAACGCCGACAGCAAGCTGGTTGAGATAAAGCAGGAAAACAGACCGGCCGAGGCCGACCTTGCGTTTGGCGTGTACTACCTGAGCGTGCCCCAGCCTGGCGCGAATGCCAAGCAGCTCGCGGGTGCGGGGCAAAACGGGCTTGCGAGCCTGGCCCAGATTCAGCAGCGCGACATCGTCGGCGATGCGACCGAGCGCACCGGGGTGTTTGGCCTCGAGATCGCCCCCGACGTAACCATGGTGTGTTGCCCCGACCTGTTTTCGCCGCAGGCCTACCCAGACGGCAAGGTCGATATCGCGCAGGTAAAGACTGTGCAAACCGCAATGATCAACCATTGCGAGCTGGCGGCCGATCGCGTTGCCATTCTCGACGCGCCCGATGACTTCAATCCGCAAAAGATCACGAGCTGGCGGATCAATAGCGATGGCTCCGGGGCCGGCTACGACTCGATGTTCGCCGCGCTGTACTACCCGTGGATCACCGTGGCCAACCCGCTGGCAGGCGAGGCCGGCGAGCCGAAGCAGATCAACATCCCGCCGTGTGGCCATATTGCCGGCATCTACGCGCGCAACGACAGCGAGCGCGGTGTGCACAAGGCCCCAGCCAACGAGATCGTGCGCGGCGCGCTTGCTGTCACCCGCGAGATCACCAGGGGCGAGCAGGATGGCCTGAACCCCAATGGCATCAACTGCATTCGCACGTTCCCTGGCCGCGGCATCCGCGTGTGGGGCGCGCGCACGCTCACCAGCGACCCGCTGTGGCGCTATGTTAGCGTGCGCCGGCTGTTCAATATGGTCGAGAAGTCGATCGAGCGCGACACCCAGTGGGTTGTGTTTGAGCCCAACACCCCCGACCTGTGGTCGCGCGTGCGGCGCGATGTTAACGCCTTTCTGATGACGCTCTGGCGCGACGGCATGCTGTTTGGCACCACGCCCGACCAGGCGTTTTACGTGAAGTGCGACGTCGAGCTCAACCCGCCCGAGTCGCGCGACCTCGGCCGTCTGATCATCGAGGTTGGCCTGGCGCCGGTGAAGCCGGCCGAGTTTGTGATCTTCCGCTTCAGCCAGTTTACCGCCGAGGCGTCGTAGCCGCAGTACATGCCGAATCGGCTTGTTCTGCCTGCGGCAGCAGTGTGGCCGCCACCCGCCAGAAGGGAAGTGCGAGGGGCATAGCCCCTCGCGCACCCCCTTTTCAAACAGGCTCTGAGATGTTGGCGCTTTGCGCCAATATCTCAGCACCATCCATGAAAAAGTACCGCTCTGCCGAAGGCAAAACGCGCACCGCGTTTCTCTTGGCAATTAAGGCAGGCAAAAGGAGCAAAAAGCAATGGCCGATAACCAGGATCCGTTCCGCGCGCAAACCTTTTACCTCGAGCTGGGCAACCACTTCAAAGGCCCGGTGATGAAGGTGACTGGCCTGGCGTACGAGCGCGATGTCAAGACGCACCAGCAGAACAAGGGCGGCGGCAAAGTGATCATCAGCTCGGCGCCGGGGCCGTACAAGCCCGCCACGCTCACGATCACCAAGGCTGTGTCGAAAGAAAAGGGCCTGTGGGAGTGGCGCAAGCGCGTGCTCGCCGAGGGCAACATTGCCAAGCTGCGCGTCAACGGCACCGTGACGGTGTATGGCGATAACAATGCCACGATCCGCTGGCACGTGAACGGCGCCTGGCCTTCGCGGATCAAAGGCCCCAAGCTCGACATCAACAGCGACAAGGCTACCGAGGAGATCGAGATCTGCTACCAGGAGCTGGTGCCCGATAAGTAGCGTGCGCTATAGATTGCACCGATCGTTCTGAGATGGTCTGCGAAAGTCGTGTCATTCATAGGAGCAACTATGCCAAGCACCACCGCGGCCAGCCGCGACGACGATCCGCTCTTGACGCATCGCTTCGCCCTAACGTTCGACAAAACCGTCGTGGGCATGATCGTTTCGTGCGATGGCCTTGAAAGTAAATCCGAGATCACCGAGGCCAAGTCGGGCGGCAGCGGCGGCAAGGAGCGCGCGATCAGCCGCACCCCCGGCAAGCTGTCGTTTACGCCGCTGCAGATCAAGCTGTTCGTGCTGAAGGACGATACCTACTTCGAAAGCTGGTACAAGCAGATCCACGAGGGCAAGGTTGCCAAAGCTACCCACACCGGCTCGATCAAGCTCTACGACTCCGAGGATAAGCCGGTGGCCGAGTGGAAGATCATCAATGCCTGGCCGAGCAAGCTGGCCTACAGCGACCTCGACTCCGACTCGAATGACGCGATGTCGCTGACGGTGACGCTGGCATACGAGGATTTTGAGCGAGTGCAGTAGCCATGCTCCAGACCGAGTTCGAGTTTATGCTGCCTTGCGGCTACGCCGATGCGCACGGCACGCTGCACCGCCAGGGCACCATGCGCCGCGCCACCGCGCTCGACGAGGTCGAGGCGCTGAGCCACCCGCGCGTGCGCGCCAGCGAGGCGTATGTCGGCGTTGCGCTGCTCAGCCGCGTGGTGACGCGCCTCGGCTCGGCTGGTAGCGTGACGCCCGCGCTGATCGAGGGGCTGTTCGCTACCGACTTTAGCTTTCTGCAAGATTTGTATCTGCGCGTCAACAGCCATGCGCCAAACCTGGTCGAAACGCGCTGCCCGACGTGCGGGACGCACTTTGTGCTGGATGTGAGCGATGGCGCCGAAGAGCACTGAGCCGCCGCGTGAGCCGCCCGCGCCGCGCGCGATCGATGTACGCCAGCTGGCCGAGCGCGTGTACCAGCTGATGCTGGCCGACCTGCGGCTCGAGCTGGCGCGCGGCGCCGCGCCGCGCCGCAAGGAGCGCTGAGTATGGATGGTGATACCTTTGTCGGCTGCCGCTTTTACCTGCAGATCGAAGGCGTGAGCAAGGCCGTGTTCGCCGAGATCAGCGGCCTGCAAGTCGAAACTGAGATCTTCGAGTACGCCGAGGGCGGCAACAACGGCTTTGTGCATCGTCTACCCGGCCCGATTCGCGTCGGCAATATCACGCTCAAGCGCGGGCTGGCCGGCTCCGACGAGCTGTTCAAGTGGTATATGAAGATCGTGCAGGGCAAGCTCGACGACCGGCGCAACCTGTCGGTGCTGATCTACAACACCGAGGGCGAAGAGCTGCAGCGCTGGAATTTCATCAAGGCCTACCCGGTGCGCTGGGTCGGGCCGTCGCTCGACGCGAACAATAGCTCTGTGGCGATCGAGACATTCGAGCTGGCGCACGCCGGCCTGGGGTAGTACGATGCTGCTCAGTCCTCTGCTTCGGCATATGTTGCGCCACGCGCGGCTCGCGCGCTCGCTTGTGGCCCACCAGCCGCTGCTGGCGCGCTTTGGTGCCTACGCGCCGCGCATGCGCACCGCCGCGCCGCGCTTTGTCGCGCCATATCGGGTGATCGAGTCGCCTGGTGCGTGGCCCGCCGATGCCGAAGAGGTGCTATTCGCCGAGCCCGCTCAGGCGGCGGAGCCTGAGATCTCACCCGCACCCCAGCACGAGCCCTTTATAGCGCCGGATTTGCCACTCTCAGCCGAGCTTGCGCCGCACATACCTGCCCATCCACCCTCACGGCCAACCATGGCATCGCCCAGCATTCCCGCGCGATTGGCCGAGGCCGCTCAGCCAAAGGGTGCCGCGCCCGCGCCGGGCACGCGCTCCGGCACACCTCCCGCAGCGCGGCCGGCTTCGCCCTCGCCGGCACGCGCGCCATACACGCCCCCGACAGCGGCCGAGCTGCGCGAGACGCTGTTGGCGCTGCGCGCCCAGCCGCCGCTTGAGGCCGAGCCTTCACCTGCGCCACCGCCTGCCGCGCCGCCGCGCCGACGGCCGCACGAGCCATTGGGGCGCAGAGTGGTGCACCTGCCAAACGCTGCCGCCATGGCCCCTGACGCAGCTGTTGAGACTCACGCCGCTGCGCCCGGCGCGGAAGCGCCTGCTATCGCCGAGCCAGCGCCTGAAGTTTCCGCCGCGCCCGGCGCAAGTGCCGTACCGGCTGCGGAAATGCCCGCGACTGCGGCGGCGCCGGATGTTGTAACCCCGTTTTCCGAAGCAACAGCCGCCGCAACAGCCGCCGATGGCTCTTTCCCAGGCGAAACACCCGGCGTGGAGCCTGCCACCTTGGCTGTTTCGAATGATCTGGCAGTGCGGCCCACGGTTGCCGAAGAAACATCTGCTCTGGCAGTGCGACATACAGAGGCGCAAGAAACACCCGGCGCGGCAAGCGCCGAGCCGGAAGCGCTCCACGCGAGCGCGACGACGGTGAAGGCGGCGCTCACGCCCGAACTTG
>NZ_JAXLWP010000033.1:0-87148 GCF_046328425.1 Kouleothrix sp. | reverse complement strand
TCAGCCTTCGGCAGAGCGGTACTATTTCTCTGTATCGTGTCCATTTTCCGCGCGCAGCGCGGAAAATGGACACAGAAGATGACCAAGTACCATGCTGCCGCAGGCTCAATCTCTGCCTTTAGGAAGCCGAATCACGCAAGTGCGTAACTCCTACTATTATTATTTCCAATAAAGTCTCATACACGGCGGCGCGCTACTTCGCCATTGTTTCGAGCACGCCGCCGAGCGCCGCAATCCAGCTCTCGCCGGGCAGCGTGCGGCGGTCGAGGCGCACGAACTGCGGGCCGACTCGCACGCTCGGATCTTTGCCGAAGCGCCGCCGCAGCTTCTCGCGATCGAGCTCGCCGCCCTCGGGCAGGCGAATAATAAACTCCTCGGCGGTGGTTACCACCGATGTCACCCCGGCGGCCAGCGCCAGCGCCTTGATGTTCAGCCATGTCAGCAGGCACTCGGCCGGCTCGGGCGGCTCGCCAAAGCGGTCGCGCAATTCCTGGCGCAGCTCGCGCACCGCGCGCGGCGTCTGCGCCTCGGCCATGTGCTGGTACACCGCCAGGCGCACCCGGTCGTCGCCGATGTACTCGGGCGGCAGATATGCGTCGAGCGGCAGGTCGAGCGTGATCAGCGGCGAGATCAGCACTTTCTCGTCCACCTTGACAGTCGGCTGCGGCTTGCGCGACGATGGACGAACGACGGAGGACGATGAAGGTGCAGTAGGAGGCTCGCCCCCGGACGGTGCGGTATCAGCGGCCCTGGGGTCGTCGCCTTCGTCTTTTGTCTTCGTTCTTCCGTCTTTCGTCGGCGCCCGGAAGTTCGACGCGACCAGCTGTGCCTTCATCGTGCGCACGGCCTGCTCGAGCAGCCGCGAGTACAGGTCGAAGCCGACGGCGGCGATGTGGCCGCTCTGCTCGGCGCCCAGCAGGTTGCCCGCGCCGCGGATCTCAAGATCGCGCATGGCGATGCGGAAGCCCGCGCCAAGCTCGGTGGCCTCCTGGATGGCCTGCAGGCGCTCCTGGGCATCGGCGGTCATGCGGTGATCGGGCTTGTAGAACAGGTAGGCGTAGGCGCGCTGGGCGCTGCGGCCCACGCGGCCGCGGATCTGGTAGAGCTGCGCCAGGCCGTAGGTGGTGGCGTCGTCGATCACGATCGTGTTGGCGTTCGGCACGTCGAGCCCGCTCTCGATGATCGTCGTGCACACCAGGATGTCGTCTTTGCCGCTGAAGAAGTCGAGCATGACTTTTTCGAGTTGGTGCTCGCCAAGCTGGCCGTGGCCTACGCCAATCTCGGCTTCGGGCACAAGCTGGCGCAGCCTCTCGGCGACGTAGTAGATGCTCTGCACGCGGTTGTGCAGGAAGTAGATCTGGCCGCCGCGGTCAAGCTCGCGCAGCACCGCCTCGCGGATGATCTGGTCGTCGTAGGGCACGACGTAGGTTTTGATCGGCACGCGATCTTCGGGCGGCGTGTCGATCACGCTTAGGTCGCGGATGCCGGCCAGCGCCATGTGCAGCGTGCGCGGGATGGGCGTCGCCGTCATGGTCAGCACGTCGACATTAGCGCGCATCTGCTTGATGCGCTCTTTGTGGCGCACGCCGAAGCGCTGCTCTTCGTCCACCACCAGCAGCCCCAGGTCTTTGAAGTGAATGTCGTTTGAGAGCAGGCGGTGTGTGCCGATGATGATGTCGATCTCGCCGCGCGCCAGCCGCACGGTGATCGCCTCCTGCTCTTTGGCCGAGCGGAAGCGCGAGATCACGTCGATCGTTAGCGGGAAGGCGGCCATGCGCCGGCTAAATGTTTCGTAGTGCTGCTGCGCCAGCACGGTGGTAGGCACCAGCACAGCCACCTGCTTGCCGTCTTGCACGGCCTTGAAGGCGGCGCGCAGCGCGACCTCGGTTTTGCCGAAGCCTACGTCGCCGCAGATCAGCCGGTCCATCGGCTGCACCAGCTCCATGTCGTGCTTGACGTCGGCGATTGCGCGCAGCTGGTCGGGCGTTTCGGCGTAGGGGAAGGCGGCCTCAAGCTCGCGCTGCCACTCGCCGTCGGGGCTGAAGGCGTGGCCCTGGCTGAGCTGGCGCTTGGCGTAGAGCTCGAGCAGGTCGTTGGCCAGCTCTTGCACGGCGGCGCGGGCCTTGCGCTTGGCGCGCTCCCAGTCTTGCGTGCCCAGGCGCGTCAGCGCCGGCGCTGCGTCGCCCGCGCCAATGTAGCGCGACACCCGGTCGATCTGGTCGACCGGCACGTACAGCCGGTCGCCCTCGGCGTAGCGCAGGTTCAGGTACTCCCGCTCGGTCTTGCCGACGACGCGGCGGATCAGGCCTTCGTAGACGGCGATGCCGTGCTCGATGTGCACCACGTAGTCGCCGGTTTTCAGCCCGCGCAGAAACGTGGCGCGCTCTTCGGCGTTGCGGTCGCGCTTGCGCTTGCGCTCGGCGGTGGGGCGGCGCTGGCGCCAGCCGAAGATCTCGGCGTCGGTGTACAGCGTCAGGTTCAGGTCGGCCGAGCGCCAGCCTGCGTCGAGCGAGCCGTGCACTACCACAAAGGACGAAGGATGAAGGACAAAAGGCGAGTGATCTGCAAAGGACGAAGCGCTAGCGTCCTTGGTCTTTGGTCCTTCGTCTTCCGCAGGGCTGTCGTCCTTGGTCTTTCGTCCTTCGTCTTCCTCAGAGCTAGCGTCCTTGGTCTTTGGTCCTTCGTCCTTCGTCTGAAGCGCCTCCTCGACCATCTCTTCGATGCGCGCGGCCTGCGGCGTGACGACCACCACGCGCTCGTTGGCGCGCAGCCGCGCGACGATGTCGTCGATCAGCCGGCGCAGCTGGCCGCCGAACAGCTCGGCCGGGGCGAACAGCCCTTCGGAGAGGCCGATGGCCGCTGGCGGCGGGCTGGTATCGCGCCCGGCCGCGCCAGCCTCCTGTTCCCATCCGCCAACCTCCACGTCGTTGTTGCTCAGGTTTACCAGCGCCAGGTGCTCGCCCTGCGCCAGCAGCTCGCCCCACAGCAGGTACGGCCGCGGAAAGCCGGCGGCCAGCTCGCCCGCGTCGGCGTGGGCCTTGCGGCGCTCTTCGGCGTGGTGGTTCTGCTCGGCGGCGTGCTGCGCCAGCAGCAGCATTTCGCTGAAGACCAGCGGCGTGGCGGGCGGCAGGTGCCTTAGCAACGACGAAGGCGCAAGAACCAGCGGCGCAATCGCCTCGCCGATACGCGCTTGCGCATTGGCCTTCGATCTTTCGTCGTTCGTCGTCTCTTCCCAAAAGAACGGCGCGAACAGTGCGCGCCCCTCGAAGCGCTCGCCCTGCTCGATCCGCTCGATCGCAGCCTGCCACTCGTCGGCGGCCTCGCGGCGCAGCATGCTCGCGTCGAGCGCGCGCATGCGCGCGGCGGCGGCCTCGCGGCGCCACAGCGCGATCTCGTGGGCCGGGCCGACCGTGGCCTCGCGCGCCTGGGCCTCGCTGCGCTGGCTGATCGGGTCGAAGCGCCGCAGGCTGTCGACCTCGTCGCCGAAGAATTCGATCCGCAGCGGCAGGTCGTCGCCGGGCGGGAAGATATCGACGATGCCGCCGCGCCGGTTGAGCTCGCCCGGCTCTTCGACCGTGGGCGTGGCGCGGTAGCCCATCGCCACCCAGCGCTCGATCAGCGCTTCGAGGTTGTGGGCCTCGCCGCGCCGCAGCGTCACGCTGGCCGCCGCGAGGTCGGCCGGCGCGAGCGTGGGCTGGAGCAGCGCTTTGATCGGCGCGACGACGACTAGCGCGGAGTCGCCTTCGGGGCTACGCGCGCCCGGCTCCTGGCTCTTGGTTAGCGCGCGCAGCACGCGCAGCCGCGCGGCGATCACATCGTTGCCTGGCGACATCGGCTCGTAGGGCATGGCGTCGCTGGAGGGGAACAGCAGCACCTGCTCGTCGCCCAGCCACTCGCACAGGTCTTCGCGCGCGCGCAGCGCGGCGTCGCCGTTCTGCACCACGTACACGATCGGGCCGGCCAGGCCGTGCGCCAGCGCGGCCACGATCGGCGCGCGCGCCGCGCCGATCGCCGGGGAGACGTGCAGCCGCTCGGCGTGCTGCCCACGCAGGCGCGCGGCCAGCGCCGCAGTGCGCGGGTGCCCGGCGATCTGCTCAAGAATAGTGCTCAGCTCTGGTTCCATACGTCGTAGCGCAGCCTGCTCTGCACAAAACGATCGGGGGCGTAGCCGCGATGGCTAGCCCCTCGCACCAACGACAGATGTACGCGCGGCGCGCATTGCTGCGGCCGCGTAGGGGATGTTATAGCACGAATCATGCCGATCGTAAAGCGCGCGCGCAGAGCGGAGAGCGGAGAGCGGAGAGCGGAGAGCGTGGGAGCGCATTGCCCGGTGTAGGGCGCGCATCGTGCGCGCCGCCACCGTTAAAGAAGGCCGTGCCACTGGCAACGTCAGACGCTCATGCCTCAGAGTGAACCAGCACATCATTCTGTGCCACAAGGCATGCACCACCGGCATAGCCATAGAGACGGCATTCTTTTACGGGGTCTGGGGCAGCGCCCCAGCGGGGGAGGCAGAGGGCGGGCGGCCGCCTCTGCCGAGGGGCACGGGGGCGCGCAGCCCCCGAAAGCCCTTGTGGGGTCTGGGGCGCGCAGCCCTCGAAAGCCGTGGTGGGGCAGCACGAGGCGCGCACGATGCGCGCCCTATCGCTCATGCCTCGCGGCGCACAAAAGCGTGTCGGTTTGCCACGAGGCATGCGCCGCAGGCGCAGCGAGAGCGATAGCATTCATTTGTGGGGCCTGGGGCGCGCAGCCCTCGAAAACCGTGGTGGGGGCAAGCACGAGGCGCGCACGATGCGCGCCCTACGGGAAAGGCTGTGCCAGCGGCAATGTCAGGCGCTCATGCCTTGCGGCGCACAAAAACGTGCCGGTTTGCCACGAGGCATGCGCCACCGGCGTAGCGACAGAGACGGCATTCATTTGTGGGGTCTGGGGCGCGCAGCCCTCGAAAACCGTGGTGGGGGCAAGCACGAGGCGCGCACGATGCGCGCCCTACGGGAAAGGCCGTGCCAGCATCAACGCCGTACGCGCATGCCTTGCGGCGCACAAAAGCGTGTCGGTTTGCCACGAGGCAGGCGCCACCGGCGTAGCGACAGAGACGGCATTCATTTGTGGGGTCTGGGGCGCGCAGCCCCCGAAAACCGTGGTGGGGACAAGCACGAGGCGCGCACGATGCGCGCCCTACGGGAAAGGCTGTGCCAGCGGCAATGTCAGACGCTCATGCCTTGCGGCGCACAAAAACGTGCCGGTTTGCCACGAGGCATGTGCCACCGGCGTAGCGATAGAGATAGCATTCATTTGTGGGGTCTGGGGCGCGAAGCCCTCGAAAACCGTGGTGGGGGCAAGCACGAGGCGCGCACGATGCGCGCCCTACGGGAAAGGCTGTGCCAGCGGCAATGTCAGGCGCTCATGCCTTGCGGCGCACAAAAACGTGCCGGTTTGCCACGAGGCATGTGCCACCGGCGTAGCGATAGAGATAGCATTCATTTGTGGGGTCTGGGGCGCGAAGCCCTCGAAAACCGTGGTGGGGGCAAGCACGAGGCACGCACGATGCGCGCCCTACGGGAAAGGCTGTGCCAGCGGCAATGTCAGGCGCTCGTGCCTTGCGGCGCACAAAGACGTGCCGGTTTGCCATGAGGCATGCGCCACCGGCGTAGCGATAGCGATAGCATTCATTATGGGCACGGGGGCGCGAAGCCCTCGAAAACCGTGGTGGAAGCAAGCACGAGGCGCGCACGATGCGCGCCCTACGGGAAAGGCTGTGCCAGCGGCAATGTCAAACGCTCATGCCTTGTGGCGCACAAAAACGTGTCGGTTTGCCACGAGGCATGCGCCACCGGCGTAGCGATAGCGATAGCATTCATTATGGGCACGTGGGCGCGCAGCCCTCGAAAACCGTGGTGGAGGCAAGCACGAGGCGCGCACGATGCGCGCCCTACGGGAAAGGCCGTGCCAGGATCAACGCCGTACGCACATGCCTTGCGGCGCACAAAAACGTGCCGGTTTGCCACGAGGCATGCGCCACCGGCGTAGCGATAGAGACCGCATTCATTATGGGCACGGGGGCGCGCAGCCCTCGAAAACCGTGGTGGAAGCAAGCACGAGGCGCGCACGATGCGCGCCCTACGGGAAAGGCTGTGCCAGCGGCAATGTCAGGCGCACATGCCTTGCGGCGCACAAAAACGTGTCGGTTTGCCATGAGGCATACGCCACCGGCGTAGCGATAGAGACGGCATTCTTTTACGGGGTCTGGGGCAGCGCCCCAGCGGGGGAGTGCAGAGGGCGGGCGGCCGCCCTCTGCCGCGGGGCACGGGGGCGCGCAGCCCCCGAAAGCCCTCGAAGGGAACGCGATAAATCGTTGGGTATGGCCGATTGTTTTCTTGTTTTATTTCGTGGTACTATATACAGGAGCTTCTATGAGATAATCAGGCTGAAACAACGGGATAGCGAGCAAATGCCATCACAAGAAGACATCAACGCGCAGCAGAAGCTACTAAACACAAATAGGCGGGCACTCGAACATTACATGCTGCAGCGCGATGCAATCGGCAGCCTAAATATTCCGCCCGCTGTCGCGCAGGGTATTGACGAGGCGCGCGCGAATATCCGGCAGATAAAAGGCGTCTTGCGCAGCTGGAACGTAGTGGTTGAGGATCTGCCGATCGACGAAGCCGCTAGCGCCGCGCCAAGCGATCGCGCGGCGGTCGCTGGTGCTGCGCGTTCTCGCCCGCCAATGCCGGCTAGCCGCCTGCCGTGGATGGTAGCCGCCGCGCTGCTGCTGGTGCTGATCGCCATGGGCGTGCGGCTGTTTCAGCTCTCGTCGAGCGCGGGCGGAAACGACTCGCAGGCGCCACTGCGCGCCGAAACGCAGCCTGCGGCCGATCGCGCTGCTGCCGCGAGCCCCACAGCCGCTACGGCGGCGGCTCAGTGGCCCGCCGTCTTCGACAACGTCGCCGAGAGAAAAAGCCCGGCCGGCGAAGAGCTATACCTGTTCATCCAAAAGATCGAGGTATTCGAGGACGGCACATCGCGCTGGCATATCAGCTTTTGGAATAAATCAAACCAAGATCTGCTGTTCGACTTCCAGCGACAGTACTCGTATATCGCCGACGACCTGGGGAACCAGTATACGATCTCGGACACCGACTACAGCCTGCCGAAATACGTCATTCCGCAGGGCGCCCGCAAGGAGTACTATGTTGAGTTTGCTCGGCTCTCGCCGAAGGCCAAAGAGTTTACCGTGGTTTTCGAGAATTACTATGGCTGGGCAGACTTTCGTTTTAAAGTGCCGTTGAACCTGCAGAGCTTGCCGATCAAGAGCTAGCAGTATCATTAGAAATTGTTTGAGAAGTAACCACCAAGACACGAAGACACCACGATCGTGTATGCCGTGTTGGTGCTTTCTCAGCGTTATCACCGCACTGCCCAGGCCCGCCGCCGCGCTGTAACGCCGCGTACGCGCAAGAATCCCCCGCGCGCGCCAGTGATCATGGCTTGTTTAATCGTTGTGTAGGCTGGTCTACACGTTGTGTCAGCTTAGTCTACACGTTCTGTAGGCTGGTCTACATGTTCTGTAGGCTCGTCTACATGTTCTGTAGGCTGGTCTACATGTTCTGTAGGCTGGTCTACATGTTCTGTAGGCTGGTCTACATGTTCTGTCAGTTCAGTCTACACGTTGTGTAAGCTCATCTACATGTTCTGTAGGCTCGTCTACATGTTCTGTAGGCTTGTCTACATGTTCTGTAGGCTCGTCTACACAAAACTCCTGGTCTACCAGCGAGTCTCAGGTCAGGTGTGCATAGGCTATAGCCAGACAGGACTGGCGGGGGATTGGCGGGGCGCGCGTCGTTGGGAGCGAGGTAGCAGGGCTTTGTAATCCTTGAGAGGCTGTTTGGCTAGTGTACGGCCAAGGCACCAGGGCACCACGCGCTCATACGCTGAAAAAGCACGAACACGACATACTCGATCGTGGTGTCTTCGTGTCTTGGTGGTTCCTTCTCAGACAATCTCTCAGACAATGTCTACCATCCTTGCAGACCTTGGCGGCTCTGCGCCTGTGTGCAGAAGTATGCGTGATACCTCTTGCCACTGCGCGAATCTGTGCTATGCTTTGCTCGATTATCGTGCCAATACCAGGTCGGGCCATAGGCTTCTTCACGCGATGTACAGCGGCTTTTGAGCGCACCCCTTTTCGCTTGCCGAACGAGGGCATGCGGGGGAGGATCGCTGTGTGGAGCTATACTATTACACATTTGTGTGTAATCGTCGTAGCAGTTCAGGTAAAGAGTTGTAATAGTCCGTCTAATAATGAGTTGGGCCGGCACCACCGATATGCGTGGTTGCAGTGCTTTCTGTCATTCACGCTTACCTTTGACAAAAGCACTACAGTAAGCGCATAATCCAGAACGCCGTCGACCTATGGAAGGAGTTTTCTCATGAGCCCTGAACAGCAACTTCCTCCGCCGGTCTCAATCTTGTATTCAGAACAACATACATTCCACTCAAACGTGCTTGATCAAGACTATGTCATCAAGGTTCGCTTGCCAGAACGCTATTCCCAAACAGCAATCAACTATCCGGTTCTGTATCTCCTTGACGGTGATCACGCCTTCGCGATGGCCACCGATATCGTTCAATATCTTGAATACTATCACCATATTCCTGATATCATCATTGTGAGTCCTGCATATGGAAGCAAACTCGGACCTGCAGAGGGTGGGAATAATCTGCGTGATCGTGACTTTGCACCATTTCCGACACCTTGGAGCGATCTGCCACCCCGTGGCGAGGCATATCTTCGCTTCTTAACCGAGGAATTGCTCCCATTTGCCGAACAACGTTATCGCATTAACTCAACCAATCGCGTCCTATGGGGCTACTCGTCAAGCGCGCTTTTTGCACTCTACACTGTATTTCACGCTACGAGTGTGTTCCAGCGCTTTATTGTTCTTGACGGGTTTCTCGACCAACTGCTCGATTTTGAAGCCCGCTACGCCACGCAGCATGGTGACCTTCCCGTAGAACTCTTCGTAGTCAGTGCATATTACGATCTCACGCCGCTCGTCACTGCACTTGAACAGCGTGCCTATCCGCACCTACACCTTACTCACATCGATGCAACAGATACACCGCATTTTGCGCTCCCTGGCATCTGGCTCACAAAAGGACTGATGTGGGTATTTCAATCTCCATAATGCTAGCCCCGTTTCCGTCCGGCCCAACAAGCGCTTCCAGCCGACGCCGCTGCGCGTCGACGAGATCCTCGCTATTTTAGGATGCGGTTTCTGCTTGGCTGCATTTCCAGTCTATCGATGCGGCGCGGCTGAAGCGCAAGGCGTTGGGCCACTATTTGCATCCTCATCCTCTTTCTGTTCGCGAAAACCTTCACACGCTATCGATATCCAGATTTTTGCCTATGGTATAATGCCTCTGTCACGAGGCCGTACGCAGGCTTGGGAGAAGGCTCCTCTGCTGATGTTTGCGATCGAGTATACGACCCAAGCGATTGACGATTTACGCTGGTTCAAACGGCACGAACAGGCAGTGATTGTGGATGGAATCGAGGCTCAACTGCGCCATGAACCACACGTTGAGACGCCGCAATCGCAAACGCTTACGAGCCAATCCGACCGCTGATTGGGAATTACGACTTGGTGATTTTCGGATTTTATACACAGTCGATATGCAAGTCCAAATCGTCGAAATCCAACGGGCGGGAGAGAAGCGGCGCAACGCGTTTTTCTTCCGTGGACGAAAGGAAGACCTATGATGACTTGGAACTATCGCGTTTTTCGCGAGAACGAGCACGACTACGTCATACGGGAGGTCTTCTATGCCGACGATGGCACTATTCTCGGATGCACGGCAGAAGCGGTTGAGCCATTTGGGCAGTCAATTGACGAATTAGCGCGTTCGATCGAAGATCTGAAGGCAGCATTGAAGCTACCTGTCTTGACGTTTGATGATATCCCGCAATCCGACGCAGGAGAACAATCGAGAAAGGGTGGCAGCACGGTTCGTCAAGAAGATATCCGTGCCACGCTTGGCTTGGAAAATGCATCCGCTCCACGAAAGAGCCAATCCAATCGCTCGCGCAGAAAAACGGCTTAATTCCCTCTCACACATGAAGGCATAAGGTGGCCCAACATGCGCATGCAGGCGACCGCCTTCGGCGCGCGAGATCGTTACTATTGTGGCGCGTTTTACTGCAGCGCGCCTCGTCGGCGGCTCAATGCCCGCCTGTTGGGCACTATTCTGTCGTCGGCAGATGCAAGGTGCACGCCCCGCCACTCAAGGACCGGCTCGATTCGTTATTGGAGGAAGTGGCGATCGATGATGGCTCATAAACTTCAACGGCTTTTGAACATCGGATTTGTTTCTGCTGGACAGTGGCTATTGACAAACACTGGACTTGAAATCGATTTACAACAGTATGCTGCCGCCCAAAATGTCCTCTACGCATTTGTGGTCGATAAGCAACTCTTTTACATTGGAAAAACAACCCAGACGCTGAACAAACGTATGGCAGGGTATCGCTCCCCTGGGCCATCACAGTCAACAAACATAAAAAATAACAGGTATATTCAAACGGTATTGCAACAAGGCAAACAGGTGGAGGTGTATGTTTTACCCGATAATGGTCTCTTGCATTATGGTGGGTTTCACTTGAATCTTGCGGCTGGCCTTGAAGATAGCCTTATTCGCGATCTTGCACCGCCTTGGAATGGTGGTCAGAAAGAAACCAAAGATGGAAATCTCATACCGACAGATGCGCCATGATACGTGGCGCAACACGCGCATACACCCGCCCGCTTCGCGTCGACAAGATCGCGGCCAATTTGAAAGACAAAATCTGCTCGAACCACATCTCGGTCTATAATGCGACGCGGCTGAGCTCTGCCGTTGATGCTTAAGCCAATCATTCCTCATTACTTTGTCAACGAAGTTTCTTTGTATTTCATTGTCATGTTGAGCGAAGCTTCACTCCCTTGATGATTCGGCGTCGTGGAAGCGGAGCTTCGTTCAGCATGACACTGTGTTTCGTTGGTGTCACCACTACGAGAGAACTTTGTTTACGAAGTAATCATTACCATCGTACTAAATTTTAGATATCGATTATTCAAAGGATTTACTCATGGCTGATATATGGTTTGTGCGCGCTGGAAAAGAAAGTATCTATGCTGAGGATTTTATCCAACGCAATATCGTAGCTATTGGTTGGCCCGAACTTGGATCAATCGATCCATTAATCGCAAAGCCAAAATTGATACAACTCTACCAGCAGACATTTGCTGGTCATTCAGAGGGGCGGGCACAAGTTTCTGTAAGCCAAATTATCCGCTTTATGCAAGAGCTCAAGGTTGGCGACGCGGTCATGACCCATGATCGTGATAAACAAATCTATTATCTTGGGCGTATTCTGTCGGACTGCAAGTGGCGGCCTGAACTGGATCCAGAGCTACGCCGTGCACGGGATGTTGAATGGCAATTGCAAATATCCCGTAGTACTTTGAGTAGTGACGCGAAAAATACGCTTGGTGCGATTCAAACGCTCTTTCTGGTACGAGGCAAAGCTGCTACCGAGCTTCAGGCAAAAGCTATTCCAATCCAGCAAGCTTTGGCAACACCTAAGCCAACGGTCACAACACCGCAATCAAGCCCTACCGAGCAAAGTGAGGTAGAGCGTGAGATCCGCGCTGAACTGCTCGAGAAGTCAGAACAGGCGATTGAAGATCGTATTGTGCGCTTGCAATGGGATCAAGTCCAAGAGTTAGTCGCTGGTATTCTTCGCGCAATGGGATATCGAACAACGGTATCGCCACGAGGCTCGGATCGTGGTGTCGACGTGTTTGCTTCACCAGATGGTCTCGGACTTGAAGAACCGCGCATATTTGTAGAGGTAAAGCACCGGCCAACTACCACTATGAGTTCCCAAGATATTCGCTCCTTCATCGGAGGGCGAAGCGCGGGCGACAAGTGCCTCTATATCAGCACCGGTGGTTATTCGAAAGAAGCACGATATGAAGCCGATCGCTCCAGCATTCCAATCAACTTATTAGGCATTGTTGAATTGCGAAAATTGTTTGTGGATTACTATGAGAAGTTGGATGAGGAAGTAAAAAGCTTAATTCCTTTGAAAAGGATCTACGTTTTAGCCGATTAGAGAGTTCTATGTGGCGAGCGCGCCGAACACGGCCTTGCAGTTGACCGCTTCGCGCACGAGATCGTTCGGTTTTGAAGGTCGCTTTTGGGCGCGCCTCATCGGCAGCTGAATGCGCAATCCGTTCGTCCGCAATCCTCTGTACTTGTGCCAGCTGCGTACTGTATGCTGCACCGGGAAAGCCGAATAGTCCTCTTCCCCAAATAGCTCAGGCTATCACACTTCCGAACCGGGTTGGACGAAAGAAGAAGACGAAAGACGGCGCTGATTCGTCTTTCATCCTTCGTCCTGAAATCCCCCACCGCAGATCCAGAATGCACACGGCCAGGTTGCCGCTGTGATCGCCTGCTCCATCACGGCTTGCACGTCTTTCACAGCTCTGATATGATCCGCGGGAATTCTTCGCATACGACCGCCGCCGGACAATACCGAGCGTGCTATCAGTCCACAACGATGAGCTTGGCAGCAGATTTTCTCTATGAGCCATAGCCCGCCTCTGAGCACAACCACATCTCTGGAGAACGGCGTACTTCAGATCGATTTCAGCATCGAAGTCGCCGGCGAAACCGTCCCTTGTGTGATTTGGAAACCCAGCGCACCACTCGAAGCGCGAACATTGGTTGCGCTGGGGCATGGTGGATCGCAGCACAAGCAGGCGCCAAATATTCGCGACCGGGCAATCCACTATGCGATAACCTTTGGCTGGGTCAGTCTTGCGATCGATGCCCCCGCGCATGGCGAGCGGATCACACGCGATGAAGCTGAAGCAGAGCGCCTGAAAACAGAGCGCCGGCTACAGGGCGATGTGCGCGCGCCATCCTTACCTTTTGCAGAAAAGATTGCGTTTCTCGACACACTGGCGGCCCAAGCAGTACCGGAGTGGCAAGCGGCCCTTGATACGGCGCTTGCCTTTTTTGCGCCGGCAGTTGATTCGATCGGGTATTGGGGTGTTTCGCAGGGTACCTGGATCGGCGTGCCGCTGCTGGCCAAAGAGAAGCGCTTTATGTGCGCGGTGCTTGGCCTTGCGCACCTGCATCCGGATCATGTCACACTTCAGCGCGCTGCTCAGGCGATCACCATACCGCTGCGTTTCGCCTTTCAATGGGACGACCCGATACGCAGCCGGGACTATGGCATCGCCCTGTTCACTGCATTCGGCAGCTCCGAGAAGTCGATGCATATCAACCCAGGCGGCCACACCGCAATCCCAGCGGCCGAGGTTGAGTCGTGGGATGCATTCTTTCAGCGGTACTTGAGATAAGCAGGAGCAATCGCTTATCTGTATTACTCTCAGTAAAAGTACTAACGAGGATCTCATAAAGGAATTCGCTCTACTACAACAAGAAGCGGCCCTAAATGAATTACAAGATACTTCGCTGCACGATTCAATCGCTTCACGACAAGTACAACAGTGGCAAGCTGGTTCAGGGAAACTATGTGTTTGTCATCGACGCGCACCCCCAGCCGATTTGCATATCTACTTCTACTGATAATTTTGAAAGTATCGTACAAATAGCTGCTCGCGTACTCGATATTTTTGAGCGCCTAAGCCTTAGTACGCTGTTTTTGATTAAGCCAGAAGCTGCGCCAGAGAAAGGGGTGAGGCTGGATGAAGTTGTAACGAGCATTGTGTTCACTGAGGAATGCCTGCGAATCGTTATGGAGGCGTACAGGCCGAGCAACCTGCGCTTGCTATGTTTTCACGTGGCTAACTACGGGATCTCATCGACTTACAAAAATGGGCGGATGCTAGCGCGGACTTTTGATGATCTATCACATCCTGGCGATGCGTACAATGGATCGGATCGCTTAACTGTCGTTATTCCACACCAGGGCAACCTGTCGTACCTAGACTCGTGCCTGAAAGGAATAAACGATAGCGCAATCCCGCCAAGCCAGATATGGGTGTATTTTGACGAAGAGCTGAGGCAGGATCATTTTGAGATAGTTGCGAAGCACCTATTCCCGAAGTATAGAAAGATGAACCCGCCAAATTGTGGCCCATATGTTCCTAGGAACCATTGCGTTAAACACGCAAATACCGATTACGTATGCTTTCAGGACTCTGATGACATACCGACTTACGATAGGTTCACTGAGATCTATCAATTTATCAATCAAAACCCCATGGTCGATATGGCTGGATGCCACGAGCTACGTGTCGACGAGCTAGAAGAAAAGGTCCTCGCCGTACGATTTCCGGTCAACGTAACCCGCGCCCTGGAGGTCACTGCAAGCCATCCACTGTTTCATCCAACGGCATTTGCAAAAATAGCAAGCGTCAAAAAGGCGGGTCTATTCTCAACAATTCGCCGATATGGCGCTGACTCTCAGTTCCTTTTGCGAGCACATTTTTCTATGGAGATTAGGAACCTGGATAAATTCCTTTATATACGGCGAAAACGGCCGGGCTCGCTCACCACTTCGCCAAACACAATGCTGGGCAGCCCCGACAGAACCAGGCTGGACATATCCTGGAAGACTGATTTCGAGCTGGTGAAGAGCGGCGCAATATGCCTGGAGAATTCGACTCTCCAGGTAGAGCCGTTGGATTCCCTGGTATATATTGAAGAAATGAATGCATCACCCTATGCTCAGCCGGGCTACTTCGCAGCCGATTAGCATAGGAGTTACGCACGTGTGTGTTTCGGCTTCCTCACAGTACGCGATTGCGCCTGCGGCAGCATGGTACTTGGCTATCTTCTGTGTGCGGTTTTCCGCGCTCCGCGCGGAAAACCGCACACGATACGAAGAAGAGTACGGCTCTGCCGAAGGCTGAGCGCGCCAACTAGCAGTTAGGTTGGGCGATTGGACGGTGGCGAAACGCAGGGGCACCTGCTGTCTGGGAGGATCGACGTGCTGTATATGGTCATTGAGCACTTCAAAGGCGGGGACGCCGGCTCGGTATACGCGCGATTCCGCGAGCGTGGGCGGCTCGCACCCGAAGGGCTCGGCTACATTGCAAGCTGGGTTGATTTGCCGATGGAGCGGTGTTTCCAGGTTATGGAAACAGACGACGCCGCGCTGCTCGACGAGTGGATCTCGCAATGGAGCGACCTTGTCGACTTCGAGGTGTACGCGGTAACGACGTCGGCGGACGCTGCCGCGCGCGCGGCGGCCGGCGCGCAGTAAGAACGGGAGATTATTGTTGGCGCTGTGGGGCGCTCGCACGGTGCAGGAAGAAGGCCAGGCAGAGCTTAGACACACAAAACGATACGGCGTTCAGCAGTGTATACTCTTGATACCCGGCCTGGTGGTTGTGCTCGCACTCGCCCAAGAAGCGCGTGGGTGGAAGCGAACCTAGAGGAGGATGCGCCATGTTCATCTCACGCCCTGATGCCCAGCTATATGCCGTCTCGTTCGGCGCTGCTCCGCAAACCATCCTTGCCTTGGGCGGATGGATCGGGAGCTGGGAGCTGTGGACTGAACCCTTCAGCTTGCTTTCGCCTTTCTGGCATACCATCGCCTACGACCATCGCGGTTCTGGCGCAACGCTGGCCTCGCCGGAATCGATTACAAGCACAAGCCTCGTGGATGATGTGTTTGCCGTGCTCGACACCTTTGCCGTCGATCGCTGCATCCTCGCTGCCGAGTCGGCAGGTGCGGCAACCGCGCTTCAGGCTGTGCTGCTGCAGCCCAACCGCTTTAGCGGTCTCGTCATCGTTGATGGCGTGTACCATCGCGAGCGGCCGCGCGGTGGCGATCCTTTTGTCGCCGCGCTCCAAGCTGATTTTCACGCTACGCTCGACGAGTTTGTCAATGCCTGTGTAGTGGAAGCGAACAGCGAGGTGCTGCGGCGTTGGGGGCGGCAGATCGTCGGCCGCTCGACACCCGAGGCAGCTATTCGGCTGTATGAGAGCTTATATGATGTGGATCTGCGTCCTCAGCTCGCGCACATTACACTGCCAACGCTGATCATCCACGGCGAACAGGATCGCATTGTGCCGGTGAGCGTTGCACAAGCGCTAGCGGCACAGCTCCCGAATAATCAGCTGCTTCTGCTGCCAGGAGCAGGACACGTACCGACGATAACTCAGCCGCAGGCAGTCACAAACGCGATCAACGCATTCTTCACCCGAGGGTAAAGATATTGCGTTCAATATCCCACCGCAGCAGTTTGCTGGTGCGAAAGTGTGGGTCGCGCGCCGGGCACCCCTTCAATCATGCTGGCGCAGTGGAGCATCTTCATGGCAGATACACAGATACGATACCCGACACTGCATCCCATGTTTGAGGAATTGCGTGGCGCCCGCGTTGTGCTTCGGCCATACACGCTCGCCGACGCTGAAGAGCGCCACAGCGCGAATGCCGAGTCGCGCGATCATCTTCGCCCGTGGGAGCCAGAGCAGGCCGACGCCTTCCAAACGCTTGACGAGACGCGCGACTGGATTGTGCGTGTGTCTGCCGATTGGCTGCTGCGGAAACGATTTTCGATGGGCATATGGCACATCCAGACACACCGCTATCTAGGTGGAATCGGGCTACGCCCACGCGAGCCAGATGGATGGGCCATTCCGGCGTTCTCGATCGGCTACTGGGTACGCGTCTCGGAGCAAGGCCACGGCTACGTCACCGAGGCAGTCCGGCTGCTCACAGCATATGTACTCACTGCGCTGCAGGCACAGCGCATTGAAATTGTATGCGATGCGCGCAACACCCGCAGCATGGCCGTGGCCGAGCGCGTAGGCTTTGTGCAAGAAGGGCGCCTGCGGAATGCCTGGCGCTATGCGGATGGCACGCTGGCCGATGAAATGGTATACGCCCTGACCCCCGCCGACACACTATCGCCTATCGATTCTGATACCACATCCGGCTGATCGCTTGGATTATAGTGTTCGGGGCGGCTTCGCCGCCCCGAAATTTTTTGAGCGGCGCCCGGCATTGCCGGGCGCCGCTCAAGAAAACACAAGTAATCTGTATTGGGCAAATACACCCTGCACGGTGGGGTGCGGGGCGGCGAAGCCGCCCCCGCAGAAATCTTGGTGATGGTGCGGCGCGGCGAAGCCGCGCCGCACCATCACCAATGTGCAGCATGTGCTTGCCCAGCACAAAAACACAAGTAATCAAATGGAGTTGGTATAACGCATCAAAAAATATATCCATAACCTAGCCTAATGTTATATTGACAAGAGGTTAAAATTCTATATATTGTAGTAGGCTCCGGTATTTGAGTGCCCACGCCGGAGTAACCTTCCAGAGACTTGTGAGCACAAGTATCACTCAGAGGAGGTACGATCAAGCCATGTTGTCATCATTCCAGCTTCGCAAATTGGTTTTGGGCTACTATCGGTGGGACACGACGAAAGACGGGCTTGTACGCGCGAGCGACTTCGAGGAGTTGGGCCGGCGCGTCGCGGGCAGCCTCGGTGTAGATTCGGGCTCCGACCAGTACGAGAGCATCCTAAACGGCTATCGCGGCGTCTGGGCTGCCTACTGGCAGGGCCTGGATGCGGACGGCGACAACGCTGTGACGCTGCAGGAAGTTCTGGCGGCGGCCGAAGGCGGGCTTGATCCTTCGGCTGTCAATGTGGAAGAAGTTGCGGCATTCGCAAAGCAGACGAACCTGCGGCTTGTTGGCGCGCTCGACGCGAACGGCGATGGCGAGCTTGAGGCGGAAGAGTACACTGCCTTCGTCGGCGCCCTGGGCGTGAGCGAAGAGAATGCGGCCAAGGCGTTCGGCAAGCTGGATAGCAATGGCGATGGCAAGCTCTCGGCTGAAGAGATCGCCGTGGCCTGGGGCGAGTACTACGCCTCCGACGACCCGTCGGCGACCAGCAACTGGTTCTACGGCGAGTTCTAAGCAGCTGAGCCAGCCTCGCGATCATTGCTCACCAGTCTCGGCATAACACAGGGCCATGCGGGCGCAAACCCCGCATGGCTCTTTTTGATCTGCGCTGGCCAGCCAGCGCAGCAACGCGCCAGGGCTTGCGCAAAGTCGGCCCTCACTCCCCCTTATACCAACTCCGTTTGATTACTTGTGTTTTTGTATTGGGCAAATACACGCTGCACGGTGGTGCGGCGCGGCGAAGCCGCGCCGCACCATAACCAATGTGCAGCATGTGCCTGCCCAGACAGATTCCTTGTGTTTTTGTGCGGCGCCCGGCAAAGCCGGGCGCCGCACAAGAAAAAGAAATTGGGGGCGGCGAAGCCGCCCCCGAACCCCACCATAATCCAAGCGATCAGCCGGATTTGGTATTACCCCACTCTCCCGAGCGCGGGCGGGGGAGGGGTCGAAAGACGTTGCATGAGCCCTGAGCAACGCGCTGCATCTGCTTGACACCCCCTCGCATAGCGGGTATGCTCTTCTTGATACTCTAGACTTTTAGGAGCTACGCACTTGTGCTATTCGGCTTCCTCAAGCGACGAGATTGAGCCTGCGGCAGCATAGTACCTGTATGCGGTTTTTCCGCGCTCCGAGCGGAAAACCGCTCTGCCGAAGGCCGAGCACGCCAACTGCGTAAGTCCTAACTTTATTGAAAATGAACTCTCAACTGCTCTGGTTTCATGAATTGGCGGCTGCGGGCAAAGGCCCCGACTGGGTGTTCTCTGCCCGGTTTGCACCGAACAGCCACGCGCTGCTGAGCACGAGCGTTCGGATGCTTGCGCCGCAGGGCTTCACCTACTACCGCGCGACGCAGGCCGACTGCGCCATACACTCGCGCGTGTGCGACTACGACCTGTATGTTGACAATCAGCAGTATGATGCGATCATCGCACTGCTCGAAGGCCGCCAACAGCGGAATATCTACGTGTATCACACACTGCACGCATGCCAGGGGGAGTTTCAGCTTGTGCGCGGCTATGGCGGCTACCCTGGCGAGCATGGCGGCGAAGAAACGCGCTGCATCCGCGCGCTGGCAACAACACCGGGGCTGGCGATGCGCAGCTGGAACATCTTCTACGGCGGCGTCACATACCCATACGAGCAATGGGCCGAGGGAAAAACCGCGAGCGAGCTTCTGCAGTACCTCGATCGGCAGGCTTCAGGGTAAGCTTTGCTCGGGCGTCGTTGTATTTCTAGGGCTTGCGCTTGCATGCATTTTGCCTGCGGCAGCATATAATGAAGCGAAAACTACCATACCCCGAGCTTGTCGTCGCGGTCGCCTCGGCCGCCTGGGGCCTGTTCTGGATCCCGCTCCGCGTATTCCAGAGCCAGGGTCTCGCGCCAACCTGGGCCACGCTGGCGCAGTTTCTCACGCCGCTGCTCGCCCTTACGCCCGTGGCGGCCTATCGGCTTGCGCGGCGGCTACCCACCGGCGCGAAGCAGTACCAGACCGGGCTGCTGATCGGCACAGCGGTCGCGCTGTATCTTGAAAGCCTGCTCCTCACCGAAGTCGCGCGGTCGCTCATCCTCTTCTATGCGATGCCAGCCTGGGGAACTCTCATCGAGGTCGGCCTCATGCGCCGGCCGTTCACAAAGCGGCGGGCAGTGTCGCTGCTGCTCAGCCTGTCGGGCATGCTCGCGATCTTGGCATCAAGCGCAGGATCTTCCGCGTCGGTCAACCTCGGAGACCTGCTCGCTCTGGCGGCTGGTATTATCTTCTCCTTCGGGGCCATGCGCGTGCGCCAGGCACCCGAGACCTCGGTGTTTGAGCAAGTCTTTGCATTCTTCTTGTATGGCTTCTGCGCGGCTTCGGTGCTGGCGCTCTTGCCACTCACAACCCTCGATCAGCCTCCGGATACGCGGCAGATCATCAGCCTCGCGCCGTGGCTTCTGCTGGTCGCGGTCTGCTTTCTCATCCCCGTGATGGCCGGGATCTACTGGGGTTCACGCTACGTCGACCCTGGCCGCCTCGGTATTTTGCTGCAGATCGAGGCGGTGATCGGCATCGCCAGCGCCGCGCTGTTTTCGGGAGAGGCATTTGGATTGCTGCACGCCCTTGGCGCGGCTGCCGTCGTTGGCGCCGGCGTTATTGAGGTGGCTGGAAATCGCCAGGGCCACATACGCGCCGAGGAGGCGTGGCCCCCACTGAATGATGCCGCCTAGCCCGCCTCCGCCCCTAGCCCGATGACAGCGCTGCTACACTCGATCTGTCGTTATTCGCGAAAAGAGAGAGTGCTACCTTGGATGATCTGAGGCAGAGTCCGGCCATTCCCAGCGCGCGCCGCGATGCCAGCGGCGGCTACAGCGCGCACGGCCGCTGGTTTAGCGACCCATACGCCTGGATGGAGCAGCTCGGCAGCCCCGAGGCACAGGCATGGCTCGGCGCGCAGGAGGCCGCCGCGCGCGCGGTGCTGGATGCCGTGCCCGCGCGTGAGCAGATGCACGCCGAAGTGGCGCGCGCCGCGCGCTACGAGCGGCGCGCGCTGCCAATCCGCACCGCGCCGGGCGGGCGCGAGTTCTTCTGGTATGCCGGCGCGAGCGACGACAAGCTTGTGCTGATGATCCGCCGCCACGCCGGCGCGCCGGCCGAGGCGCTGATCGACCCCAACACCTGGCCGAGCGGCGAAGTGCTGGTGTTTGCGGCGCCATCGCCCGACGGCGCGCTGGTGGCGCTCGGCAGGGCCAGCGGCAGCACCCACGGCGCGACGATCCAGCTGCTCGACGTTGCGACCGGGCAGCTGCTGACCGACCGGCCGCGCGGCACCGCCCACGAATCGCTCGCGTGGCGGCCCGATAGCGCTGGCTTCTTCTACGCCGCGAACCCCGAGCCGGGCGAAGTGCCCGCCGGCGAAGAAGCGCACTGGCACGCAGTCTACGAGCACCGCGTCGGCTCGGGCGCGCCGGCGCGCAAGGTGTTCGGCGACGAGCGCGTGAAGGAGTATTGGTGCACGGTGAAAGTGAGCGAGTGCGGTCGCTTTGCCGTGCTGTACAAGTGGGATTTCGTGCACGCCAACAGCGTGTACCTGCTGAGGCTTGCCGACGGCGCGCTGCTGCCGGTGGCGCCGGGCATGCGCGCGATCAACCAGGTGCAGGTGATCGGCGAGCAGCTGCTGATCCACACCGACCTCGACGCGCCGCGCGGGCGCGCGTGCGTCGCGCCGCTGGCTGCGCCGGCCGAGTGGACGACGATCATCGCCGAGGGCGCCGACACGCTGCAGACCGTGGCGGGCGTCGGCGGCCGGATCTATGCCGTCTACTCGCGTGCAGCGTCGCACCGCGTGCAGATCTACGCCGAGGACGGAGCTTATCTGCGCGAGCTGGCGCTGCCGGCGCTTGGCTCGGTGAATCGCAACGAGGGCGAAGGCGTGGTCAGCGGCGTGTCCGGCGCGTGGGGCGGCGACGAAGTGTGGCTGAACTTTCAGTCGTACGTGCAGCCGCCTTCGATCTATCGCTACGACTACGCCGCCGATCGGCTGCTGCCGTACCACGTGCCCGACGTCGGGCTCGACGCGGCGGCGTACGCCACCGACCAGGTGTGGTACGAATCGCGCGACGGCACGCGCGTGTCGATGTTCATTGTCCACCGCAGCGACATGCCGCGCGATGGGCGCCAGCCGGTACGCCTGAGCGGCTACGGCGGCTTTAATATCTCTGTTGAGCCGCGCTTTACGGCGCTCCATGCCGCCTGGCTGAAGCTAGGCGGCGTGCTAGCCTTCGCGAATGTGCGCGGCGGCGGCGAGTACGGCCGCGCCTGGCACCAGGCCGCGATCAAGACGCTGCGGCAGAACGCGTTTGACGACTACATCGCCGCCGCGCGCTGGCTTGTGGCGGCGGGCTACACCACGCCGGCGCGGCTGGCCTCGCGCGGCAACAGCAACGGCGGCCTGCTGGTGGCAGTGGCGGCGCTGCAGGCGCCCGATGCCTTCGGCGCGGTGTTTTGCCGCGCGCCGCTGCTCGACATGCTGCACTTTCCGCAGTTCCGCCACCTTGGCGCGGCGGCGAGCGAGTACGGCTCGCCCGACGACCCGGTCGAAGGGCCGTACCTGGCGGGCTACTCGCCATACCACAATGTGCGGGCCGATCGCCAGTACCCGGCGATGCTATTCGCGGCTGCGCTGAACGACCAGCTCGCGCCGCCGTACGACCCGCCGAAGATGGTGGCGCGGCTGCAGGCCGAAGGCGCGCGCGGCGGGCCGTTTCTGCTGCTGCCGCTGCGCGAATCGGGGCACGGCGGCGGCACCACGCTCGCCGCGCTGATCGCGCAGGATGTCGACGAGCTGAGCTTTTACTGCTGGGCGCTTGGCGTCGTGCCAGGCGCGTAGGAGCGTGCCATGAGTCATATCGCGGCGGTGAGCGTCAACCACAATACTTCGGTGTATGGCACCTACCATCTTTGTGTGCGGTTTTCCGCGCGGAGCGCGGAAAACCGCACACAATAAACAAGATAGTACCGCTCTGCCGAAGGCTGAGCGCGCCAGGTGCGTAAGCCCTAAGAGCCTGTTTGAAAAGGGGGTGAGCGAGGGGCTTTGCCCCTCGCACTTCCCTTCTGGCGGGTGGCGGCCACGAATGTGGCCGCACCCGCCAGAAAAAGTGGAAACTTGGAGGGACTTCGTCCCTCCAAACCACCCTTTTCAAACAGCTTCTAAGAAAAAGAAATTGGAGCACGAAGAATGCGATTTCGGCCGTGCATTGATCTGCGTGGCGGCCGCGTCGTCCAGATTGTCGGTGGCTCGCTGACCGACCAGGGCGACGGCGTCGTCACCAACTTCGAGACCGAGCAGCCGCCCGCGCTGTACGCCGGGCGCTACCGCGCCGACAACCTCCCCGGCGGCCATGTGATCGCGCTTGGGCCGGGCAACCACGAGGCGGCGCTCGCGGCGCTGCGCGCCTTCCCCAGCGGGCTGCAGTTTGGCGGCGGCATCACGCCGGCGAATGCACACAGCTACCTCGACGCCGGCGCCAGCCACGTGATCGTCACATCGTACGTGTTTCGCGCGGGCCAGCTCGACTTCGAGCGCCTGCGCGAGCTGTGCGCCACGGTGGGCCGGCAGCGCCTTGTGCTCGATCTGAGCTGCCGCTGGCGCGACGGCGCCTACTGGGTGGTGACCGATCGCTGGCAGAACTTCTCGCGCCTCGCCGTCGCGGGCGAGACGCTTGCGCAGCTGGCCGAGTACTGCGCCGAGTTTCTCGTGCACGGCGTCGATGTCGAGGGGCGGCGCCTGGGAGTGGACACCGCGCTTGTGGCCATGCTCGGCGCATGCTCGCCGCTGCCGGTCACATACGCGGGCGGCGCCAGCTCGCTCGGCGACCTCGACCGCGTCAAGCACCACGGCCAGGGCCGTGTCGACCTGAGCATCGGCAGCGCGCTGGACCTGTTTGGCGGCAGCCTGCCGTACGCCGACGTAGTGGCCTGGCAGCGCGCCGAGGAGCGCGGCTGATCCACGAAGCGCGAAGGGGAGCGCCAGGGAAGAGGACAGCCGCCCCGCGAGATGGCACAAGTTACGCCGTGGGGGTTCGGGGGCGCAAACTCTCCAAGCCTTCCACGCGGCAGGGCACCGCGTAGCTCGTGTACATGATAGAACTAAAGTACTACTCGGTGGGCTTGCCGGCGCGGCACGTGCGCGCTATGATGCCGTGTGCCCATCCGCGAACAGGCTCGTGCACCTGCTGGCCAGAACAAGCGCCTGGGCGATGCAGTCCCTCGGATCATCAATTTCAGACAGCTCGAACGCATAGTCACGATACACGTGCGTTTTCGGAGCGGTGCTGATGGCCGCCACGCACAGCATCCCCGATCTCTCATCGCCAAACCCCTGCGCCGAAAGCGCGCTAGAAACAGGCCAACCCCATGCGCTCCGTTTTGCTTGCTTTCCTGATCTTGCTGGCGCCGATCGCGCCGGCGCGCGCGCAGCCAGCCGCGCGCTGCTTCCCCGAGGCCGCCCCGGTGATCGCCGACTGCGTGGCCGGCGCGATCGGCGCGTTCTGGCAACGCCAGGGCGGGCTGCCAGTATTCGGCTACCCGATCGGCCCCGAGCATGCCGAGCAGTCGGCCGCGGGCCCGCTGACGGTGCAGCTGTTCGAGCGCGCGCGGCTCGAGCTGCACCCCGCGAACCAGCCGCCCTACGACGTGCTGCTAGGCCGGCTTGGCGCCGACGCGCTAGCCGCACAGGGCCGCGACTGGCAAACATTCCCGAAGGCCGGCGCGGCAGCGGCGCATCGCTTCGCCGAGACCGGACACGCGATCGACGCGCGCTTCTGGCCGTTCTGGTCGGCCCACGGCCTCGAGTTCGACGGCCGGCGCGGCACGGGCTTCGCCGAGAGCTTGGCGCTGTTCGGCATGCCGATCTCCGAAGCCGCCGTCGAGACCAGCCCGACCGACGGGCGGCCATACCTGACGCAGTGGTTCGAGCGCGCGCGCTTCGAGTACCACCCCGAGCAGCCGCGCCCGGCCGACCAGGTGCAGCTGGGCCTGCTCCAGCGCGAGCTGCAAGGCGGCGCGCCCGCCGCGGCGAACCTTGCGCCGGGCGGTTTCGTCCAAGCCAGCGGCGCGCAGCTCACACGGCTGGGCCAGCCAGTGCTGCTGAAAGGCGCCAACTACTACCCGCAGTGGCGGCCGTGGGCCGACATGTGGAGCGAGTGGGATGGCCCGCAGATCGCCCGCGAGCTGCGCCAGGCCCGCGACGACCTGGGCCTCAACGCGTTGCGCGTGATGGTGCCCTACAACTTCAGCGGCAAGAAAGGCGGCGGCGGCAAGCTCGCGCCCGAGCTGGTGGCGCGGCTGCGCGAGCTGCTGCAGATCGCCGGCAGTCTCGACATGCGCCTGATCGTCACGCTGTTCGACTTCGACCACGACTTCCCGGCGGCCGGCAGCGCCGGCGAGGCCCGCGACCTGGCCTACCTGCGCGAGCTTGTGCCGCAGTTCGCCGACGACGAGCGCATTGCGATGTGGGACGTGCACAACGAGCCCGACCAGTACGAGGCCTGGCGCGGCGGGAACGCCGCCGAGGTGCTGAGCTGGCTCGGCCGCATGGCCGACGCGGTCCACGCGCTTGCGCCGCGCCAGCTGGTGACGGTGGGCATGAGCCTGCACCCGAACCTGTGGCTGGCCGGCCCCGACGGCCGCCGCGTGATCGACTACAGCGACGTGGTGAGCGTGCACAACTACGACGCCGCCACCGCCGCGCGGCAGCTCGACGAGGTGCGCGCGCACACCGCCAAGCCGATCGTGGTCGAGGAGTTTGGCTGGCCTACCGGCCCCGCATGCGTCGAGAACTACACCGAAGACACGCAGCTCGCGCTGTTCCGGGCCGAGATGGCGGCGGTGCGCGGCCGGGCCTCGGGCGCGTTCGCGTGGGTGCTGCGCGACTTCGACGCCGGCCCGACGTTTCGCTGGGATAGCCGCGAAGAGCACTTCGGGCTGTACCGCCCCGACGGTAGCCTGAAGCCGGCCGCCGCCGAGCTGCGCGGGCTAGCCGCGCCGCCACTGCCGAGCGCCACCACCAGCGACCTGCCGCTCACCACGACGAACCCGCAGTTCGCCGACGACCAGTACGCCCCGCTGCCGATCGCCGGCAGCGGCCACACCGTCAAGCGCGCGTTCCGGCGCGCCTGGGAGCTGTTCGGCGGCGCCACGAGCTTTGGGCCGCCGATTACCGAGGCGTTCGAGCGGCCATCCGACGGCGTGGTGGTGCAGTACTTCGCTGGCGCGGCGCTGGAGTACCACCCCGACGCCGGGCTCGACCCGCGCAGCATTCCCGAGGGCGAGCAGGTGATGCGGGTGGTGCAGCCGGTGGCTCTGGGCGTGGCCTACGCTGCCGGGCGCAGCCTGGGGGCGCCGGCCGCGCCGCGCGGGGCGTTTCGCGATTTCTACGAGCGGATCAACGGCGCCTGGCGGCTCGGCAGCCCGCTCTCGGGCGAGCTGACCGAGATGGTGGATGGTGTGGCGACGAGCGTGCAGTACTTCGAGCGCGGCCGCCTCGAGCGCGACCCGCAGAGCGGCGCGGTGCGCGTCGGCGGGCTAGGCGCGTGGGCATGGGCCGGGCAGTGCGCAGCGCATTAGCGTGCCTCTGCAGAACGTTCGCTGCGTAATACCGCATCCAGCTGAGCGCTTGCTGTATGGGGGGCGGCTTGGCTGCCCTCGAATTTCTTTTTAGTTAGGGCTTACGCAGTTGGCGCGCTCGGCCTTCGGCTTGGATGTGTGCATTTTCCGCGCGTAGCGCGGAAAATGCACACGATAAGCAAAAAGTACCTTGCTGCCGCAGGTAATATGCACGGCTTCGGGAAGCCGAATCACGCAAGTGTGTAGCTCCTATTAGTATGCTCTGCCTGGATTTGCCGGGCAGAGCATACCAAAAAGAAAGCGATCAAACGGCACCGGCGTAAGCGGCGCGGAAGCCAGGGGCGTCTATGCCAGGTACTTACGCACCAGCAGATCGACCTGCTGGCGCTTGGCGGCCGGAATAGCCGCGCGGTCGGTGATCAGCGCGGTGGCAAGCGCGTGGTGCGCCGGGCTGTCGAAGCCCTCGCCGATCAGCGGCACGACATTGCGAATGATCTGCTGGGCCAGCGCGGCATTCGCGTGCAGCACCTTCACCACCGACTCGACGGTGACGGCGTCGTGGTCGGGGTGCCAGCAGTCGTAGTCGGTAACGAGCGCGAGCGTGGCGTAGGCGATCTCGGCCTCGCGTGCGAGCTTAGCTTCGGGCAGCGCAGTCATGCCGATCAGCGCGAAGCCGGCGCGGCGGTGTTCTTCGCTCTCGGCCAGCGTCGAGAACTGCGGCCCCTCCATTACCACCAGCGTGCCGCCGCGGTGCCAGGTGGCGCCGGCCTGGGCGGCGGCCTGCTCGAGCATATCGGAGAGCGCGCGGTCGAACGGCCTGTCGAAGGCCACGTGCGCCACCAGCCCATCGCCGAAGAACGTAGCCGGGCGGATGCCCTTGGTCTTATCGTACAGCTGGTCGGGGATCACCACATGGCCGGGTGCAAGCGGCTCGCGCAGGCTGCCCACGGCGCTCACCGACACGAGGTAGCGCACGCCAAGCTGCTTGAAGCCGTGGATATTCGCGCGGCTAGGCACCTCGCTGGGCGTCAGGCGGTGGCCGACGCCGTGGCGCGGCAGGAATGCCACGCGCCGGCCGGCGATCGTGCTGAGCACATATGCGTCGCTAGGTGCGCCGAATGGCGTATCAAGCTCGATGCGCTCGACCTGCTCGAGGCCCTGCATGGCATACAGCCCGCTCCCGCCGATCACGCCAATGGTTGCTTCGGGCATACACAGCTCCTTGCGCCCGCTGCGCGGGGCGCGTTCGTCTTTCAAGGCCAGATACGGCGCCGATTGTGTACCACAGCCGCGCGGCTGTCAAGCGCTGCGGGTGAAACAAGCTGCTCGGGCTGCTCGGCGTGAATTGACAGATCGGCCTTGCCATGCTATACTGCCGCGGTGTCGGCGGGGGTGTAGCTCAGCTGGGAGAGCGCGACAATCGCACTGTCGAGGTCAGGAGTTCGAGCCTCCTCACCTCCACCATCGACATAATGGGGCTGTAGCTCAGCTGGGAGAGCGCAACACTGGCAGTGTTGAGGTCAGGAGTTCGATCCTCCTCAGCTCCACCAAACTCAACGCCCGCCTGCCATGTCGGCAGGCGGGCGTTGTTTATTCCACACGGGCGCCCCGCAGCCTCAAAGCACCCTCGCGCGATCGATCGCGCGTACCTTCGCCTAACGATCGGCGGTCTAACTCTACGAGTACTCATCGTAGCTGCAGGACGCCGCCATGACACTGATTATTCTCGCAGCCGCCTGGCTGATTGGCCTGGTGCTCGCCGACCTTTACGCGCCTGGCATGGCGTTGCTGGTGGCGCTGGCGTGTGCGGGCCTGCTGCTCGGCGCGCTGGCGCGCCGCGCGCCACGTCTGCGGCTGGTGGCGCTGGCGCTGGCCTGCGCAGCGCTGGCCGGCGCGCGGCTGGAGCTGGCGCAGGTTCACCCGGTGGCGCAGAGCGTCTGGCTGCTGAACGACCGCAGCGAGCTGCAGATCGAGGGCGTGGTGGCCGACGACCCACGCCGCGGCGCCGGCGACCAGCGGGCGACAATCGCCGCCGAGCGCGCGCTGGTCGATGGGCGCTGGCGCGCCGCGTCGGGCCTGGTGCTGGCCAAGCTGCCGCCCTACCCCGAGCGGCGCTACGGCGACCGGCTGCGCCTGACGGGCAGGCTCACCACCCCGCGCGAGGCCGAGCGCCCCGGCCAGTTCGACTACCGGCAGTACCTGGCGCGCAAGCACATCTTCAGCCTGATCGAGCCGCAGGCCGTGCGGCTGGTGGCCGAAGGCCAGGGTAGCCAGCTGTGGGGCGGCCTGTTCGGCCTGCGCGACCGGGCGCGGCGCGTGCTGCTGCGCGAGCTACCCGAGCCGCAGGCATCGCTGGCGGTCGGCATCCTGCTGGGCCTGCAGTCGAGCATCCCCGGCGACGTAACCGCCGACTTCTCGGCCACCGGCACATCGCATATCCTGGTCATTTCAGGCTGGAATATCAGCATTATCGCGGCGGCGCTGTATAGCCTAGCCAGCGGCCTGCGCCTGGCAAAGCGCCACGCCTTCTGGTTTATTCTGGTAGCCATCTGGCTGTACACCCTGTTTGTCGGCGCGACGCCCACGGTGATCCGCGCCGCCGTGATGGGTACGATCGTCGTGCTAGGGCAGCGGCTCGAGCGGCCGGCGCACGCCTGGACGACGCTGTTCGCGGCGTGCTGGGCTATGACGCTGTGGGATCCGCAGACGCTGTGGGATCTGGGGTTTCAGCTCAGCGCGCTGGCCACCGCGTCGCTGTTCGCGTTCGGCAAGGGCACCGAGCGGCTGCTGCTGCGCACGCCGCTGCGCGCCGGCTGGCTCGACTGGGCGCGCGAGGCGCTTACGGCCACGCTGGCGGCGCAGATCCTGGCGCTGCCGTTGATTCTGTACCAGTTCGGCAACCTGAGCCTGATCGCGCCGGTGGCGAATGTAGCGCTGCTGCCGGTGGTACCCTACGCCATGCTGTTTGGCGCGCTGGCGCTGCTGGGCGGCATGGCGCGGCTGGCGCTGGGGCAGTGGCTGGCGCTGCCGGCGTACCTGTTTCTGGCATGGCTCACCGAGGGCGCGCGCTGGTTCGCGCGCGTGCCCTGGGCGTCGCTGCAGCTGCCGCCGTTCCCGCTGTGGCTGCTGCTGGCCTACTACGCGATCGTGGTGGGCGCATGGCTGTGGAATATCGGCCATGCGCGCCCCCTGCCTTCCAAACGGCGCGTAGCGCCAGGCGCTACGCTGCGCCCCGCACCAGATCCTGGTACTCGGGGTGGCGCCGGATGTAGCTAGCTACAAACGGGCACTGCGGCATTACGCTCAGCCCGCGCGCACGTGCGTCGTCGAGCGCGAAGCGCGCCATATGCCCGGCGATGCCGCGGCCCTCCAGCGCCGGCGGCACCTCGGTGTGCAAAAAGACGATCGTGTCGCCGCGCATGCGGTACTGAATCAGCGACCGCTGGCCGTCGATCGTCACCTCGTAGCGGCTATGGGCCGCGCTATGCTGAACTTCGGGCAGATCGTTTGGCATATGCTCCTCGTGTATGGGCGCGGCAGCGGCCGCTACCCGCGAAAGCCGATCTTGCTATGCGTGCCGTCGCAGAATGGTTTGTTCGCCGACGCGCCGCAGCGGCACAGGTAGGCCCGCCCGCCGTCCTTGCACGTCTCGCCGGACGCGTCGCAGATGCTGAACGCGCCGAGCACCTCGATCGGCCCGTTCTCGGTGGGCGTGACGACCAGCGTGGCAGGCACGCCAGGCTCGGCCGGGCGCAGCGTCTTCTCGCCGATCGCGCCGGGGTCGTGGAAGGCCGCCTGGTGGTGCGAGCCGTCGCAGAACGGCTTGTTGGCCGATTGCCCGCAGCGGCACAGCGCCACGCGCGTCTCGTGGGCCAGCAGCGTGCCGTCGGGCGCGCGCAGCGCGATGTCGCCGCGCAGGTACAGCGGCCCGTCGAGCTGCGGCACAATGCTCGCCTCGGCAGCCGGCGCCTCGTTTGCGCCGCCGTCGTGGCGGGCGTAGTGCAGCGCGCCGCTGGGGCAGCGCTCGATCGTGCGCGCCACCGCATCGGCGTCGGCCGCGTCGGGCTGCACCCACGGCCGGCGCTGGCTGTCGAATACCGCCGGCAGCCCGCGTACGCATTCGGCCGCGTGAATGCACCGCTTCAGATCGTACGTCACCTCGAGCGCCTCGCCCGCGTAGCTGCGCGTCCGCTTTTCCATCGCTACCTCCTGCTGTTCTACTGCACGCTGTAAGTATAGCCGAAATAACAAAATTGTCACTTGACTTAGTGCCTTATAGACACTATAATTCAAGTGTAAATATGACACTATTTGAGCTTGCGCGGTTGCCTTGCTCGGCTCCCTCAATCGGGCGCTTTGCCTGCGGCAGCGTTGTGTGCAGTTTTTCCGCGCGAAGCGCGGAAAATGACACCGCTCTGCCGAAGGCTGAGCCCGTCAACTGCGCAAGTCACAAGAAGATAGGAAGAGTCGTGCTGTCATTCGACGAGCTGCTCGAGCTGCTGGGCCGCGCCGCCACGCCGTCCGAAGTGTTTGGCGCGCTGGCGGCCCCCGAGGCCGCTGCGCTGCGCCAGCGCTACCGCGCGCTGATGCTGCTGGCGCACCCCGACCACAACCCCGCGCGCGCGGCCGAGGCCAATGCCGCCTGCCGCGCGCTGCACGAGTGGTACGCTGCGGCCCAGCGCCAGCTGGCCACCGGGGCGTACGGCGCCGCGCCGCGCATCTGCATCGCCAGCGGCGCGCGCCAGTATGCCGGCTACGCCGTGCCGCTGGCCGGCGAGCTGTGCGAGCTGTTCCCGGCCGAGGGCGGCGGCGAGCGCGTGCTGCTGAAGACCGCGCGCAGCGCCCGCGACAATGATCTGCTGCAGGCCGAGGCGCGGGCGCTGCGCGAGATCGAGCGCGGGCTGGCCGGCCAGCGCGTACGCGCGCACTTCCCGACGCTGATCGAGCACCTGCTGGTGAGCGACGCGGCCGGCGCGCGCCGCCAGATGAATGTGCTGCGCGCCGAGCAGGGCGTGGTGTCGCTGGCCGAGGTGATCCGCGCCTACCCGGCCGGGCTCGACCCCGCCGACGCGGCCTGGATGTTCAACCGCGTGCTGGCCGCGCTTGGCTCGGCACATAGCCTCGGCCTGCTGCACGGCGCGGTGACGCCCGCGCACGTGCTGGTGCGCCCGGCCGACCACAACGGCATCCTGGTTGGCTGGTGCGCTAGCGTGCCGATCGGCGAGCCGCTGCGGCTGCGCAGCCCGGCCTACGCCGCCGACTACCCGCCCGAGGTGGCAGCGCGCCAGCCGGCAACGCCCGCTACCGACATCTACCTGGCTGCGGCATGCATGGCGCGCCTGCTGGGCGGCGACCCATTCGGCCCGGCGCTGCCGCCGCGCGTGCCCCGGCCGATCGCGCGGCTGCTGCGCGCCTGCCTGATCGCCGCGCCACAGCGCCGCATAGCCGACGCGTGGCAGCTGTTCGATGAGTTTCGTGCGCTGCTGGGCCAGCTGTATGGCCCGCCGCAGTTCAGGCCGTTTGCGATGCCCGCCGGGTATCGCTAAGAACCTGCCAGAAACAGCTTCTATAAGGTTGGCAATTTCTGCGTCAAGGGCATAGTTCAAACCAGCGTTTCAGCTCATTGAAAGCCGTGCGGGTGCGATCTATCGCTCTCGTACATCGAAGCAGGCCATAGCGCGAAAACCCGTAAAGTACCAGCAGAAGGAGCATCACCATGGGCTATTCCGATTGGAGCGACGCCGCGTATCAGTCGCGGCAGGGCCAGCGCCAGGCCAGCGGCCAGAGCGCATTCAGCTACGACCAGCAGGTGCGCGCCAGCGGCGTGACGCGGGCGCACCCGGCCATGAACCCGTACGGCGCCACGCGCGAAAGCCGCGACAGCGCCGCTCACCCCGACTCGGTGGCGATCGCGGTGGCCTTCGACGTGACCGGGTCGATGGGCAGCGTGCCGCGCGTGCTTCAGACCAAGCTGGGCGCGCTGATGCGCGTGCTGATCCAGAAGGGCTACCTGGCACACCCGCAGGTGCTGTTCGGCGCGGTCGGCGATGCCTACTGCGACAGCGTGCCGCTGCAGATCGGCCAGTTTGAGTCGGGGCTGGAGATGGACGACGACCTGAGCAAGCTGTACCTCGAGGGCGGCGGCGGCGGCCAGGTGCACGAGACGTACGAGCTGGCGCTGTACTTCCTCGCGCGCCACACCAGCATCGATTGCTACGAGCGGCGCGGCCAGCGCGGCTACCTGTTTACGATCGGCGACGAGAAGCCCTATGGCGTGGTGAGCCGCCAGCAGGTGAGCGACCATATCGGCGACGCGCTCGAGCGTGACATCCCGACCGAGCGGATGGTCGCCGAGGTGCAGCAGCGCTACGAGTACTTCCACATCATCCCGACCAACACCGCCCACGGCCGCAGCGCCGAGGTGCAGCAGCGCTGGCGGGGGCTGCTGGGCGAGCGCGTGCTGCTGCTCGAGGACGAGGCGGCGGTGTGCGAGACGATCGCGCTGGCGATCGGGCTGTGCGAGGGCGTGGTCGGCGACCTTGGCAGCGGCGCCGACGACCTGGTGCAGGCCGGCTACGACCCTGGCGCGGCCGGAAGCGCCGCGAGCGCGCTGGCGCCCTACGCGGCGGCGCGCGGCCCGCAGCCGCGCGCCGCAGCCGGCCTGCTGCCAGCCAGCATCGGCGCCACGCTCGACACCGGCCGGCTGTAGATCGACGACCGAGCGACCACAGGCTCCCAGCGGAGGATTGGCGCTATGAACCATGTATTTCTCACCGTCGATCTGGGCTTTGGCGATGCCGGCAAGGGCGCGGTGGTCGATTTGCTGGCCCGCCGCTACGAGGCGCACACGGTTGTGCGCTACAGCGGCGGCGCCCAGGCCGGCCACCGCGTGGTCGCGCCCGACGGCCGCGAGCACGTGTTCTCGCAGTTCGGCAGCGGCGCGCTGGCCGGCGCGGCCACGCACCTCTCGCGGTTCATGCTGATCGAGCCGCTGGCCATGCTCGAGGAAGCGCGCCACCTGCGCGCACTTGGCGCCGGCGAGCCCTTCGAGCGCGCCAGCGTCGACGCGCGGGCGCTGGTGATCACGCCGTTCGCGCGCGCCGCCAACCGCCTGAGCGAGCTGGCGCGCGGCGACGCCCGCCATGGCAGCTGCGGCATGGGCGTCGGCGAGACTGTGGCCGATGCCCTGGCGCACGGCGAGCGCGCGCTGTTCGCCGGCGACCTTGCCGACCGCGATGTGCTGTATGGTAAGCTGCGCTTTCTACAGGCCGCGAACCGTGCCAAGCTCGCGCGCCTGAGCCTGCCCGATACGCCTGACGCGGCGGCCGAGCGCGCGCCGCTCGACGACCCGGCCTGGCCCGAGCGGCTGCTCGACGACTACCAGGACTGGGCCGGGCTGGCGCGGCTGGTGCCCGGCGAGCACCTGCGCGCGCTCCTGCGGCGGCCGGGCGTGGTGGTGTTCGAGGGCGCGCAGGGCGTGCTGCTCGACGAATGGCGTGGCTTTCACCCGCATACCACCTGGAGCACCACCACCCTGGCGAACGCCGACACGCTGCTACGCGAGGCCGGCTACGGCGGCGCGGCGACGCGCCTGGGGATCACGCGAGCCTACGCCACCCGCCACGGCGCCGGGCCGCTGCCCAGCGAAGACCCGGCGCTCGGCGCGGCGCTGCCCGACGCGCGCAACCGCTTCGGCGCATGGCAGGGCGGCTTTCGGGTGGGCTGGCTCGACATTGTGCTGCTGCGCTATGCCCTGGCGGCCGCCGGCCCGCTCGACGGCCTGGCGCTGACCTGCCTCGACCGTCTGGCGGCCCTGCCGGCTGCGTTCGTCTGCCGGGCCTACCGCGACGGCGATGCGCTGGTGCGCGAGCTGCCGCTGGCTCCGGGCGCGCCCTCGCTCGGGCACCAGGAAGCGCTGACGCGCCTGCTGCTGCGCGCCCGGCCGCTGCTCAGCCCGATCGCGGGCGCCGAGACGCTGCCGGCGCTGCTAGCCGCCGAGCTTGGCGTGCCGGCGGCGCTGCTCTCGTATGGGCCGTCGGCTGAGCACAAGCAGTGGATGCTATGATGTCCGCGGGTGGCGCTGCCTCCCGCACCTCCGCCACAGTGCTACGTCTCTTCGAGAAATCAGGATCTTGCGGGTGGCTCCGCCCCCGTTTGATCAGTTTCTTTGTGTGATGCCCTGCCTGGCGAAGCCGGGCAGGGCATCACACAAAGAATTTCACGAGGCGGCTTCGCCGCCTCGTGAACCCCCACCATACAGCCAGTGTTCAGCCGAATTTGGTATTACATAAGCAATGAGCTTTGCGACCACAAATGAATGCGTGGGCTGCCCTGAGGCATACGCGCAGGGCGCTGGCTATAAGGCGGCATCCATTTAAATGATCCGGTGCAAGGCTCCGGCGGGGAGGTGCAGGAGGCTGGCGGCGGCCTCCTGCCGCGAGGTGCGGAGGCACGCAGCTCTCCCGGCTGCCACATGCGCTATACTAGCGCCGGAACCGCACCACAAGGAATAGCGATGACGCAGCCCGATTTCGACATCCGCGCCGCCATGGCGACCCTGCGCGAGGCGATGCCGCGCTTCGAGCAACCGCTGATCGAAGCGATGGGCGAGGCCAACCAGACGCCCTTTCACATCCTGATCGCCACCATCCTCAGCCTGCGCACCAAAGACACACTCACCGCCGTGGTGGCGCCGCGCCTGTTCGCCGAGGCCGCCACGCCCGCAGCTATGCTGGCGCTCAGCGAAGCGCGCATCGCCGAGCTGATCTACCCGGTTGGCTTCTACCGCACCAAGGCGCGCAGCATCCGCCAGGTGTGCGCGCTGCTGCTCGAGCGCCACGGCGGCCAAGTTCCGCCCGACCTCGACGCGCTGCTGGCGCTGCCGGGCGTCGGCCGCAAGACCGCCAACCTGGTGCTGACGGCCGGCTTCGGCTTGCCTGGCATCTGCGTCGACACGCACGTCCACCGCATCTGCAACCGCTGGGGGTACGTGCAGACCAAGGATCCTGAGGCGACCGAGATGGCGCTGCGGGCGAAGCTGCCACCCGAGTACTGGCTCGCGATCAATGGCCTGCTGGTGACGCTTGGCCAGAATATTTGCCACCCGACCTCGCCGCGCTGCAGCGTGTGCCCGGTCGCGGCCCTGTGCGCCCGCGTCGGCGTCGCGCGCAGCCGCTGAGCGGCGCACGGGCGCGATCTATCGCGCTCGTACGGCCTCTACCCCGCCAGCGGCGGCCGCCTGCGCCACGTGCCGGTTGCCTGCTCGAAGGCGTGCGCGAGCTGCAGCAGCCCAAGCTCGTCGCGGTGCCGCCCGACGATCTGCAGCCCCACCGGCAGGCCCTCGGGCGTGAAGCCGCACGGCAGGCTGATCGCCGGCAGCCCGGTGGCGCTGACGTAGTAGCACGAGCGCATCCAGTCGATGTACGTCTCCATCGCCACGCCGTTGATCGCGGTTGGGTAGGGCTGATCCACATCAAACGGCGGCAGCTGGGTTGCTGGCAGCGCCAGAAACTCGTAGCGCTCGAAGAATGCGTGCATGCGCCCGTACAGCTCGGTGCGCTTGCGCTCGGCCCAGGCCAGCTGCGGGCCGCTCAGGCGCTGGCCCTGCTCGATATTCCAGATCACCGTGTCCTTGATCAGCGCCCGGTGGGCCGCCAGGTCGGCGCCGCGGCCGCTCTCGAACGCCCAGGCCCGCAGGATCTTGAACACCGCGTCGGCGTCGCTGAAATCGGGCTCGGCATCGTCGACGGCGCAGCCCAGCGCCGCGAGCGCCGCCCGCCCCGGCGCGAGCGCGGCGGTGACGCGCGGGTCGATCGGCAGCCCGCCCAGGTCGTGGCCCCATGCCACCCGCACGCCGCGGAAGTCGCGATCAAGCGGGCGCGTGAAGATCGCGCCCGGCTCGGCGATCGACAGCGGCGCGCGCGGATCCGGCCCGGCCATGGCGCTCAGCAGCAGCGCCACGTCGCCGGCCGTGCGCGCCATTGGCCCGTCGACCCCAAGCGTGGCCCAGGCCATGGCGGTGGGGTAGCTCGGCACCCGCCCGGCCGAGGGCCGCAGGCCGATCACATTGCAGTAGCTGGCCGGGTTGCGCAGCGAGCCGCCGACATCGCTGCCGTCGGCGATCGGCAGCATGCCGCAGGCCAGCGCCACCGCCGCGCCGCCGCTGCTGCCACCGCAGGTTTTGCTCGCGTCGTAGGGGTTGCGCGTGGCGCCGAACACCGGGTTGAACGTCTGCGACCCGGCGCCAAACTCGGGCACGTTGGTTTTGCCGATCGCGATCGCGCCGGCCTGGCGCAGCCGCTCGACGATCAGGTCGTCGGCGTCGGGCACGAAATCGCGGTAGATCGGCGAGCCGAAGGTGGTGCGGATGCCCCTGGTACGCACCATGTCCTTGTGCGCGATCGGCAGCCCGTGCAGCGGCCCGGCGGCCTCGCCGCGCGCCAGCGCCGTGTCGGCGGCGCGCGCCTGGGCTAGCGCCTGCTCGGGCAGGAGCGTGACGATCGCGTTCACGCGCGGGTTGATGCGCGCGATCTGCTCCAGGTGCGCCTGCATCAGCTCGTACGCCGAGATCGCGCGCGCGCGCAGCATCGCCGCCAGCTCGGTGGCGGGCAGAAAGCACAGCTCGTGTGTGTCCATGGCAGAACCCTTCGCTTGGTTGGCGCCCGGAAGGCATCGGCGCCGCGCACCACTATAGCATGCTCTGCTCGCCACGCTGTAGTGCCTGTGCGCCGCCGCGCTACCCGCATGGCTCGTGCTAAATCGGCCCTCGCTCTCGTTCGCCTGAAAGACGTTGCCCCAGCCCTGGCGCTGCCCGCGCGCAGGGCAAGCGGCGCGCCTGCGATCTGGTACAATAAAGCATCGCCTGCGGCCGGCATCGCATCCGGCATCATATAGACATACGTAATCGGCATGCTAGCTGCTGGCGCCGCCCATGCGGCGCCGTGTGGCCAGAGGATGAGGAGGCGCATATGACCACCGACGGCTTCGAGCTGCTGCGCGAGCAGGACATCCCCGAGCTGAACACCAGGGCGCGGCTGTACCGGCACGCCAAAACCGGCGCCGAGCTGCTCTCGCTCGAGAACGACGACGAGAACAAGGTGTTTGGCATCACCTTTCGCACGCCGCCGAGCGACTCGACCGGCGTGGCCCATATTCTCGAGCACTCGGTGCTGTGCGGCTCGCGCAAATACCCGGTCAAAGAGCCGTTCGTCGAGCTGATCAAGGGCTCGCTCCAGACGTTCGTGAACGCCATGACCTACCCCGACAAGACGTGCTACCCGGTGGCCAGCCAGAATGTGCAAGATTTCTACAACCTGATCGACGTCTACCTCGACGCGGTGTTCTACCCGCGCCTGACGCCGCAGGTGCTCCAGCAAGAGGGTTGGCACTACGAGCTGAACGACCCCGCCGAGCCGCTGACGTTCAAGGGCGTGGTGTTCAACGAAATGAAGGGCAACTACTCCTCGCCCGATAGCGTGCTGGCCGAGCAGTCGCAGCAGGCGCTGTACCCCGACAGCACCTACGGCGTCGATTCGGGCGGCAACCCGCGCCATATCCCCGACCTGACATTCGAGCAGTTTAGCGCGTTCCACCGCGGCTTCTACCACCCTTCCAACGCGCGGATCTTTTTCTATGGCGACGACGACCCGGCCCAGCGGCTGAAGCTGCTCGACGCGTACCTGCGCGACTTCGAGCCGAGCGCCGTCGACTCGCACGTGGGCCTGCAGCCGCGCTTCGCCGAGCCGCGCCAGCTGACGCGCTCCTACGCCGGAACCCAGGACGACGGCGAGAAAAAGGCCATGGTCACGATCAACTGGATGTTCGACGAGGTGAGCGACACCGCCACCGACCTGGCGCTCGGCATTCTTTCATATATTCTGATCGGCACGCCGGCCGCGCCGCTGCGCCGCGCGCTGATCGACTCGGGGCTGGGCGAAGACCTCGCCGGCGGCGGCCTGATCGACTCGCTGCGCCAGATGATGTTCTCGACTGGCCTGAAGGGCATTGCCGCCGCCAACGCCGGCGCCGTCGAGCAGCTGGTGCTCCAGACGCTCACCCAGCTCGCCAGCAACGGCATCGACCCTGAAACCGTCGACGCGGCGATGAATACGGTCGAGTTCAGCCTGCGCGAAAATAATACCGGCTCGTTTCCGCGCGGCATCGCGCTGATGCTGCGCGCGCTCAACACCTGGCTCTACGATCGCGACCCGCTCGCCCCGCTGGCGTTCGCGGCGCCGCTCGACGCGATCAAATCGCGCATTGCGGCCGGCGAGCGCGTCTTCGAGCAGCTGATCGTCGAGTATTTCCTCAAGAACACGCACCGCGCCACAGTGCTGCTCACACCCGACGCCGACCAGGCCCGCCGCGACGCCGAGGATGAGCAGGCCCGCCTTGAGGCCGCCCGCGCCGCCATGAGCGACGCCGACCTGGCGGCGGTGGCCGAGAATGCCCGCACGCTCAGGCTGGCCCAGGAAACGCCCGACACGCCCGAGGCGCTGGCGAGCATACCGACGCTGACGCTGGCCGACCTGGCGCGCGAAAACAAGAAAATCCCGATCGCGGTGTCGGACGATGGCGGCGCGCGCATTCTGTACCACGACCTGTTCACCAACGGCGTGATCTACCTCGATGTCGGCCTCGATCTGCACATGCTGCCGGCCGACCTGCTGCCCTACACCACGCTGTTCGGCCGCGCGCTGCTCGAGATGGGCGCTGGCGCCGCCGACTTCGTGCAGCTCTCGCAGCGGATCGGCCGCGCCACCGGCGGCATCTGGAGTCAGCACCTCACCTCGGTGGTGCGCGGCTCGCAGCACGCGGCGGCCTGGCTGTTCCTGCGCGGCAAGGCGACGCCCGAGAAGGCCGGCGAGCTGCTGGCGATCGTGCGCGACGTGCTGCTCGACGCCCGGCTGAGCAACCAGGAGCGCTTCCGCCAGATCGTGCTCGAAGAAAAGGCTTCGCACGAGGCCCGGCTCGTGCCGGCTGGCCATGCCGTGGTGAATACGCGGCTGCGCGCCAACTTCAACGAGGCCGATTGGGCCGCCGAGCAGATCGGCGGCGTCACGTACCTGTTCTTTCTGCGCCGGCTGGCCCAGGCGGTCGACGCCGACTGGCCGGCGGTACAGGCCACGCTCGAGCAGATCCGCGACACGCTGGTGAATCGCGCCGCCATGCTCTGCAACGTCACCACCGACGCCGCCGGCTGGCACCAGTTCGCGCCGCAGCTTTCGGGCTTCCTCGGCGCGCTGCCAAGCTCGCCGGCCGTGGCCGAGCGCTGGGCGATCGACCAGGGAGCGCGCTTCGAGGGCCTGGCCATCCCCGCGCAGGTCAACTATGTCGGCAAGGGCGCCGATCTGTACAAGCTCGGCTACAAGCCCAACGGCGCGGCTGCGGTGATCGGCAAGTACCTGCGCACCACCTGGCTGTGGGAAAAGGTGCGCGTGCAGGGCGGCGCCTACGGCGGCTTCAGCGTGTTCGACCAGCGCTCGGGCGGGTTTACATTTCTGTCGTACCGCGACCCGAACCTGACCGCCACGCTTGATGTGTACGACCAGACCGGCACGTTCTTGCGCGAGGCGCGCCTCGACGAATCCGAGCTGACGCGCAGCATCATCGGGACGATCGGCGATGTGGATACCTACCAGCTGCCGGACGCCAAGGGCTACACCTCGATGGTGCGCTACCTGGTGGGCGATACCGACGAGATCCGCCAGCGCATCCGCGAGGAAATCCTTGCTACGACCGCCGCCGATTTCCTGGTGTTCGCCGATGTGCTCGACCAGGTGGCCGACCGCGGGCTGGTGGTGGTGCTTGGCTCGCAGGCGGCGATCGACGCCGCGAACGCCGCCAAGCCCGGCTGGCTTGACGTAACCAAGGTCTTATAAAGCAGCTGCGTTAGGCGCCGGCCTTGCGGCAGCTGGTCTGAGGGCTGCGCCCTCCAAGATGCTTTCTTTTTCGGCCGGCCGCCCTGCGGTGGCCGGCCGAAAAGAGCTGCCGCGGGCGGCAGAGCTGCCCGCGGCCCACGTGTAAGCCCTGCACATCAGAGAAAGCAAGCCCATGCCATTCTCCAAAATTCTACGATTGGGCCTGATACACGTCGCCGTGGCGATCACGCTGGTGCCGATCAACAGCACGCTTAACCGGATCATGATAAGCGAGCTGGGGCTGGCGGCCACGCTGGTGGCGGTGCTGGTGTCGCTGCCATACCTGTTCTCGCCAATCCAGGTGTGGATCGGCGGCTACTCCGACCGCCACCCGGTGCTTGGCTTTCGGCGCACGCCGTATATTCTGCTTGGGCTGCTGCTGTGCGCGGCCGGCGCGGCGTTGGCGCCATCGGCGGCGTTTCTCATGCACCGCAGCCTGGGGCTGGGCCTGCCGCTGGGCCTGCTCGCGTTCGGCGCGTGGGGCATGGGCTTCAACTTCGCCACGGTGTCGTACCTGTCGCTCGCCACCGATCTTGCGGGCGAGGAACACCGCGCGCGCACCGTCGGCGTGATGTGGTTCATGCTGATCGCCAGCGTGATCATCACGGCGATCGTGGCGGCGCAGCTGCTGCGGCCGTACGCCGCCGACCCGCTCGGGCCGGCCGGGGTGGCCGCGCTGTACCGCGTGTTCTACGGCGTCTCTGCCGTGGCGATCGGGCTGGGCCTGGCCGGGCTGCTGGGCCTCGAGCGCCGTGGTGCGGCCGCCCACACCGGCGAGCGGCAGTCGTTTGCGCAGCTGCTGCGCGTGGTTGGCGCGAATGCGCAGGCGCGGCTGTTTTTCGTGTACCTGGTGCTGCTGCTGGTGGCGCTGCTGGGCCAGGATCTGCTGCTCGAGCCGTACGCCGCCGATGTGTTTGGCGTGCCGGTGAACCGCACCACCGAGTACACCGGCATCTGGGGCATCGCGCTGCTAGTGGCGCTGCTGCTGGCCGGCCCGCTTACCCGGCGCGTCGGCAAGGGGCGCGCGGCGGCGATCGGCGGCGGTGTGGCGGCGGCCGGCCTGCTGCTGATTGCGCTTAGCGGCATTGCCGGGGTTAAGCCGCTGCTGATGGTGGCGCTGATCGTGTTTGGCTTCGGCAGCGGCATCTCAACCGCTACCAACATCTCGCTCATGCTCGACATGACGCTGGCCGGCCAGGTGGGTGCGTTTATTGGCGCGTGGGGCATGGCCGACGCGCTGGCGCGCCTGGTTGGCACGCTGCTCAGCGGCGTGGTGCGCGATAGTGTCAAGGCGCTCACCGGCAACGCCACCGCCGCATACGTCACCGTGTTTCTGATCGAGGCGCTGGCGCTGGGCGTGTCGCTGCTGCTGCTCAGGCGCATCAGCGTCGCGCGCTTCCGCGAAAAGCAGGCGCCTGGCGTGATCGAGCTGGCCGGGTATGTCGATCTATAGGCCCGATCGGGCCGCTCGCTTCTCTCATCTAGGCTTTATCTTTGGCTCACATAGACTTTAGCTAGCCGGCCGATAATACCTCTGCGATGTCAAACAACTTGCAAGCTGCGGTGCGGGGAGTTTGACAGGGCGACCTTTCTCCCTCCTTCACGAAACCAGACGGGTCGGGCAGCCCGTCTGGTTTCGTATTTCCCCCTCTCGTCTGCGAAGGCTCGCATGAGGGCCTTGGAAAGTCCAGATCATCCCGCTTGGCGGGCGTGCGACGCTCCGGCTCGGCTATTTTCGATGAAGTCTATTGCGCTTCCCCTAGCGGCGCGTCGAGAAATGGCACGACGATTGGGATGAGCAGATCGTCGCGGCTCGCCAGCGTCACGTGGGTGGTGCCAGGCAGAATCGCCAGCTGCGATCTGGGCAGCCCCGCCATGTCGCCGGCCACGCCGCCGCCCAGCAGCCGGAACATCTCGACGGCATGCTCGGGCTGGATGATGTCGGAGTCGCCGATGATCAGTAGTGTCGGCGCGCCGAGCGCGCGGATCGCCGCGGCCGGAATGTCCTTGGTGCCGCGATCCATCTCGCTCTTTTTGGCGAACAGCCGCGCGAAATCACCCGGCCTCGGCGCGAGGCGCATGTACTCGTCGTGCCACGGTGAGCCGATCATCATGTCGGGGCTCATTTCACCCATGCCCTCGAGCAGCCCAGGGTGCAGGCCTGCCAGCGTGTACGTGACCGAGGCTAGCACGAGCTTGCGAACCGCTTTGGGGTGCCGTAGAGCCGTATGCAGCGCCACACCGGCGCCCATGCTGTAGCCGAAAATGTCGGCCTGGCCGAGGCCCAGCTTCCCGATCGCGGCGGCCACGTCATCGGCCATGGCCTCGAGGCTCATGGGCCGCTCGATATCGGCGGTGCGCCCGTGGCCCTGCAGCTCGAACGCTACCACCTGCCGCTTCGCGGATAGCCCCGGCAGCAGCCGCTCGAACGAGCTGCCGATCGCCGAGAAGGCGCCGTGTAGCAGCACCAGCGGCACGCCGCCGCTGCCGTAGATCTCGTAGTACATGTCCAGGCCGTTCACCTGGGCGTAGCCGGTATTGCTTGGTTTAGCCATATGCTCTCCTTGTGTATGAGCCTTGCCTGCTGTGGTGAAACGCCATGGCTCGCCGAATACCTCAAGCCGCTTGAGCAGCAAGCTCTGATCCACCACTACATGCCGCCGGCTCGAGCGTGCGCCGGCCGCGCGCTGAGCCAGGCACCAAAACGGCGCGCGCCGGCGTTTACTTCTATAGCAGCAGGGCTTATACGCTCTTCGCTTGATAACTTTGGAACTACGCAGTTGGCGCCCTCAGCTGATCGCTTGGATTATGGTGGGGGTTCGGGGGCGGCAAAGCCACCCGCGAAATTTCGTTTTCTTGTGCGGCGCCCGGCTTTGCCGGACGCCGCACAAGAAAACACAAGTAATCAAACGGAGTTGGTATAAGCGGGGAGGTGCCACGTGCATCACAAGCGCAAACGGCCGAAGAATCGCCGCGCCGGCTGCCTGATGTGCAAGCCGTGGAAAGTCAATGGCTTCGCGACCGAGCGCGCCGAAGGCGAGCGCTGGGGCGACCATCGGCGGCGCCAGCAGGCCCGCGACGAAATAGGCGATTGGAAAAAGCAGCCGAAGGAGTAGCAGGCCGGCGGCCGACAGCTGCACTTGTCGTGATCAGCCGCCGGCCACCAGGGGAGAAATGCGCCATCCGCGCGGGCGGCGTTCGCAGCTAGGGCTGTGGCAGCGCCAGCTCGGCCAGCGCGCCCGCGCCGAGCGCGTCGACGCCGATCCACACCCCGTCGGGCGCGGCGCCCTCTTCGTCGAAGATCAGCAGCTCGTTCTTGGCCGCCAGCCATGAGGCTGGCAGCTTGTACGCTTCTTGCGGGCCGACGTGCCAGTAGCGCCCGAGGTTGTGGCCGTTCAGCCAGATCTGGCCCTTGCGCATGCCCGGCAAGAACAGCTTGAACGGCCCGGCGCCGTGCTCGGCCGGGCTGTAGCTGAAGCGCGCGCGCTGGAACGCCGGGCCGGATGAGGACTCGGCGGCAGCGCCTGGCGTCACGCCGGGGTGGAAGCTCCACTCGGCCGCCAGCGCGCCGTCGGCGTCGTACTCGAGCAGCGTGGCCTGCCAGGCCGCGCCAGCGTAGCCCTGGATGTTCAGCGACAGGCCATTCGCGCCGGGCTTGAGCAGGTGGCTGATCTCGGCCTTGACGTAGCCGCCGCCGTTGTGCCGGCTGAAGCGCGCCAGCGCCGTGCCATTCACAAACAGCGCGCCCGGGTTGCGGTCGCCGGTGAGCTGGATGAGGTAGCGCTTGCCCGGCCGGGCCTCGATCTCGCGCAGCAGCCACAGGCTGGCCCCGGCGAATGGCAGGTTGCCGAGGTGCACGTCGGCGATGTCGGCGCGCACAAACGGCGCGCGCGCGGCGGCCAGCGCTTCGCCGGCGAACACTGCCTCTTGCCATAGCCCGACCCACCCCGCGCTGATGTCGATCTGGCGCCCGCCCCAGTACAGCGTGTCGAGCAGGCCTTTGCGCTCGCCGGTGTTCGAGCCGTAGTTGAAGCGCCCGAGGTTGTCGGCCAGCAGGCGTAGCTCGTGGTGGCCGGGCGCGAGCGCCAGCGGCAGCACCATGCGCGCGCCCTGCGGGTGCACGCCCAGCCATCCAACATCGGCGCCGTCGGCCAGCACGCGCGCCCGGTCCGAAAGCGCGGGCGCGGCGAGCGCCTCCTGGCCATCGGCGACATCGATCGTCGCGCGGTACCAGCCATAGCCCAGGTCGCAGCCCAGCTCGTCGAGCGAGCGCGGCCCGTCGAGCGGCTGCCAGCCATCGCTTGCGCCGGCCTCGGCCACCGCCAGCCGCTGCCACGCCAGCTCGATCGGCGCCGTGGCGGCCGGCCGCGGGGCGGGCGTGGGCAGCCGCGTCAGCGCGCCGCCGTCCGCGACGTGGTAGAACGGCGCGACGCCGCGCGCGTCGGCGGCGATGCGATCGCCATCCTCGATCAGCAGATGCGGCCCGCACACAAAGCCGCCCTGCACCGGCCACCAGCGCTCGGCGCGGGCCTGCGTCAGCAGCACGATCGACAGCGCGCGATCGCCGGCGCGCGCGCGCAGCAGCGTGGGCTCTTCGGTGATCCAGTAGCGCGCCGTGAGACTTGCGCCGTGAGCGTTCAGGTCTACGTTGGAAGGCACGCTCGCTTCAACCCCGAACGCCGAACCAGGCGTTGCGAGCTGCAGCTGCCCGACCTCGCCGGCTGCGCCGTAGAGCACCAGCGTGTCGCCGGCATCGGCCTGCCAGAAGCCGAGAATGCGCGAGGTGTGGTATTCGAGCACCAAAGACGAAGGACGAAGGGCAAAATCAGCGACCTGGTCGCTCGTCTTTCGTTCTTCGTCCTTCGTCGCCCCCAGTGGCAGGTTGCTGAAGATCGGCTTGATCGACGCGGCCTCGACCTCAACCGTCAGGTGCGCCGCAGGCTGGCGCAGGTACAGCTGGTACGATTGCCCTTCCAGGCCGTGGTTCTGAAAGAACGTGGCGGTGAAGCCGGCCCAGGCCGCCGGCGCGCTGCTGCCGGCGCGCACATTGCGGTAGGGCGCGTTGCCGGCCTCGCCGCGCCCGGCCACCGCCGCCGGGGCAACCACCTGCGCGCCGCCGGGCTGTGCGTCGGCCAGCACGCTCGCGAGCCCCGCGCCGAGCGTGGCCATAAACAGGTGGTGCCGCCGCGCCACGAAGAACTTTTCGGTCAGGCCGCCATACTCGCTGACGGGCGCGTCGTAATCGTACGACGTGGTCATCAGCACGGTATCGCCGCCGACGGTGCGCCCGCCCCAGTAGCCGAAGTTGGTGCCGCCCGCCCACATCCAGTGGCTCCAGCCGCTCGCGCCGACGGCCGCGAGCTGGTGCAGGGTCATGTCGAGCTTCGCCGCAGTGCGGTTGTTGTGGCGGCTGGCGCCCCAGTTGTCGAACCAGCCGCTCCACAGCTCCGAAACGATCAGCGGGTTTTCGGGCCAGGTCGCGCGCGTCTGCGCCAGCTTCTCGGCGATGCCGCTCCAGCCGTTGCGGAACTCGGCCCAGTCGTCCATCGCGCCCATGCAGGTGTACTGCGGCACGTCGATGCCGCGCGCAATCGCCTCGCGCGCGAGTGTGCGCTGGTGGTCGTCGTGGCCGTAGCGCCCCGAGGCCCAGTGCTCGTTCTCGATCTGGCACAGAATGATCGGCCCGCCGTGCGTGATCTGGCGCTCGGCCAGTGGCGGCAGCAGCGTGTCGAACCAGCGCCGCAGGTGCTCGAGGTACACCGGGTTGTCGACGCGCAGGCTTACGCCGGGCATGCTGGTGAGCCAGGCCGGGAAGCCGCCGTTCTCCCACTCGGCGCAGATATACGGGCCGGGGCGCACGATCAGGTACAGCCCCAGCTCGGCGCACAGGTCGGCATAGCCGGCGATGTCGGCCTCGTCGGCGAAGTTGAAGTTGCCGGGGCGCGGCTCGTGCAGGTTCCAGGGGATCACCGTGTCGATCGTGTTGATGCCGGCAGCGCGGGCTTTCAGCAGCAGGTCGCGCCACTCGGCGCGTGGGTAGCGGAAGTAGTGCAGCTGCCCGGCGAGCAGGGTGAATGGCCGCCCATCGATCTGAATGCCTTCGCGTGTGACTTCAACTGTTGGCATGCGTTTCCTAATGGACAGGACTTGCGCGGTCGCCTGCGATAGAGGCTTGTTCTGCCTGCGGCAGCATGGTACCGTACTTTCTTTTGTGCTGCGATTTTGGCGCAAAGCGCCACAATCGCAGCACTATCCAGGAAAAAGTACCGCTCTGCCGACGGCAAAAACGCGCACCACGTAAGTCCTAGTAAGATAAACAAAATCGGCGTAATCTGTGTAACCTGTGGATAATCTATATCTGAAACTGCCCATCTTTGTAGAACAGCTCGCCGTCGATCACGATCTCGCTGCTCTGGCGCATATCGCAGATGAAATCCCAGTGGATGCTCGACTGGTTCTGGCTGCCGGTCTCGGGGTAGCCGGCGCCGACGGCCATGTGCAGCGTGCCGCCGATCTTCTCGTCGTACAGGATGCTCTTGGTGAAGCGCTGGATGCCGTAGTTGGTGCCCACCGCAAACTCGCCCAGGTAGCGCGCGCCGGCGTCGCTGTCGAGCTGGCTGATCAGGTAGGCCTCGTTCTTCTGGGCGCTGGCTCGCACCACCTTGCCGTCGCGGAACTCGAACTCGACGCCCTCGACGGCGTAGCCGCCGCGGATGGCCGGGTAGCTGAACTTCACCCAGCCGTTGACCGACTGCTCGACCGGGCCGGTGAAGATTTCGCCGCTGGGCATGTTACGCCGGCCGTCGGAGTTAATAAATGTGCGCCCGTCGATCGAGAGCGTCAGATCGATGTTCGGCCCGCGCACAGCCACGTGTTTCTTGCCCTTCAGCCAGTCGACCAAGCGCTGCTGTGTGTCGTGCACGCCGCGCCAGGCCGCCACCGGGTCGGGCTGGTCGGCGAAGGTCGCGGCGTAGACGAAGTTCTCGTACTCGCGCAGGCTCATGTCGGCCTCCTGGGCGTAGGCCGGGCAGGGGAACTGCGTCAGCACCCAGCGCAGCTTGCCCTCGGCGGCGCGCTGCATGCGCGATTGCTGAAGCGCGTGGCGCGCCTGCTGGAACACGCGCGGCTTGTGCGGGTCGATGCCCGAGAGCGCGCGGGTGTTGCCGGGCGCGGCGATGCGAATCGAGACATCGGCCTGGTCGTTGATGATCGGCGCGATCGGCCCGATCCAGGCCAGCTGCTCGTCGCTGGCCTCGCTCAGAAACGCCTCGTCGAGCTCGTCGGCGTTCAGCAGCACGGTCGAGTGCGCGCCGGCGCGCGTCACCAGCCGGCGCACCTCGGCCACCAGCGGCAGCGCCAGCACGTCGGCCTGGATGGCAACCCAGTCGCCGGGCTGCACGGCTGCCGAGTAGTGCACCAGTATCTCGGCGAGCTTGAGCATTCGTTGATCGGCCATGGTAGAGGCTCCTGCTAGTGTTCGGCGTTGGCCAGCGGCGGTAGATCTTACGGCAGCTCCCAGTGCTGGGCGCGGTCGAGCGCGCGCCGCCAGGCCGCCAGCCCGGCGGCGCGCCGGCCGTCGTCGCCGCGCGGCTCGAACAGCGTTTCGTCGGCCTCCAGGCGCGGCAGCGCCTCGGCGCTGGGCCACACGCCCGCGCCCAGCCCGCCCAGCAGCGCCGCGGCGCGCGCGCTCGTCTCGGCGTTCTGCGCCCGCACCACCGGGATGCCCAGCACGTCGGCCTGGATCTGGCAGGCCGCGTCGCTGGCCGACACCCCGCCGCCAACATGGAGCTGGCCGATCGTGATGCCTGCGTCTTCGGCGATTGCCGAGAGAATATCGTGCAGCTGGTAGCCGATCGAGTCGAGGAACGCGCGCGCGATATGCGCCGGCGAGGTGTCGAGCGTCATGCCCAGCAGGGTGCCGCGCGCGCTGCGGTCTTCCAGCGGCACGCCCAGCCCGGTGAACGCCGGCACAAACACCACGCCGGCCGCGTTTGGCACCGACAGCGCCAGCGCGCCCAGGTCGGCGGGGCGGTGCAGCCAGCCCATCTGCTCCTGCATCCAGCGGATCACCGCGCCGGTGACGGTGGTGTCGGCCTCAAGCGAGTAGGTCGGCGTGCCGCCCAGCTCCCAGGCCAGGTACGTCTTGGTGCGGCCGTCGGGCGGGGCGGTGTGGCCAGCCACGACGTTCACGAACGAGGCGGTGCCGTGGGTGCACGCGGCCTGGCCGGGCGCGCGGCAGTCGTAGCCGAACAGCGCGGCCTGCTGGTCGCTGATCATCGCCAGCACCGGCACGGCCGCGCGCCCGCCGCGCGCGTCGGCTACGTCGATCGTGCCGAAGTGGTGCAGCGTCGGCACCGGGCGCGGCAGCGCCGCGCGCGGCAGCCCCAGGTAGTCGATCCACGCGCCCCACAGCTGCTTGCGCCGGAAGTCGAGGATGGTCATGCCCTGGGTCAGCGAGTAGTCGAGCGCGTTCTCGGCGAGCTGGCCGAGCGATTGCACCAGCCAGCCGGCCGCGAGCGAGCAGCGCAGCCGGCCCGACTCGGCGGCGGCGCGGAACTCGGCGTCGTTGCGCATGCGCCAGGCCATGTGCATGGCCGAGCAGTAGGCGCCGGGGAACTGGCCGAGCCTGGCGCGGCGCTCGTGGGCGTAGGCCCAGCCGCTGGTTTCGGCCACCAGCGGCACCGTGCGCAGATCCTGCCAGGTGATCGCGTTGCCGATCGGCTGGCCGGTCTCGGCGTCCCAGGCGAACACGGTGTCGCGCTGCGAGGTAATGCCGCACCCGGCGATCGCCCCGGCGTCGCAGCCGGCCTGCGCCAGCGCCGCGCTGATAGCGCCGCGCACACTTGCCGCTACGGCTAGCGGCTCCTGCTCGACCCAGCCTGGCCGCGGGTAGATCCGCTGTACCGGCTGATAGCCATACCCAACCACCGCCCCCTGGGCGTCGAGAACGATTGCGCGGCTGCCGCTCCCACCCTGATCGATGCCGAGCACATACGGTCGCTTCATATCCAACTCTATGCATTTGGCCGAGCTGCTGGTTTTGCCTGGCCTATTGTACCATCGAATGGTTTGCCGCCAGTGGTGTCTGCTGCCGTGGCGATTGTACCACGGAAAGCGGTTTCCTATATCGTTTGCGCACGCCTATGTTCACAGTTTCGCGACAATTTCGCGATGCTTTTACGCAACTAGCAACTTATACTTGCGCTATACGTACATTCTGGTGGCGCTACGCTGGTGTGTGGTGCGGCGCCGGTGGTGCATGCCACAGGGCTGCCCGCGTAGCCGGCTCGCGCTGGCGCGGCGGATCCGCCTTCCGAACGACGCGGCTCAGCCTTTATGCCGAGCCTGGGGATGCCGAAAAACATAGAGCGCGCTCGTGCAACCGCCGGTTGGCCAGCGGCGTCTAACGAGCGATACTACAGCTAGAACAATACACGTGCTTGAAGGAGCGAGTAACCATGGCTACAATCGCAACACCGCGTAAACGCGCGCGGATCGGGCGCAGGTGGTGGATCATCGGCGGTGTCGTCGTCGCGCTCGTTGTCGTTGGCGCGCTGCTGCTCAGCCGCATGGCCGGCAGCGCCGCTACGGCGGCGCTCGCGGGCTGGACGACCGCCCCGGCGACGGTTGGCTCGATCGGTGCGACGGTCAGCGCCACTGGCAGCGTCGAGGCCCAGGCGCAGGCCGAGCTGCGCTTCGCCGACGACGGCACCGTCACGGCGATCCTCGTCAAGCCCGGCGACAAGGTGCAGCCTGGCCAGCCACTCGCCACCCTCGACGCCACCGATCTGCAGCTGAAGCTCGAGCAGGCCCAGGCCGACCTGCAGCAAGCCCAGGCCGACTACGATAAGCTGCGCGGCAAAGCTACCACGCAGGAGATCGCCGAGGCCCAGGCGCGCGTGGCCCAGGCCCGCGCCCAGGCCCAGCAGGCCCGCGGCGCGGTGTCGGGTGCCGATATTGCCGCAGCCCAGGCGCGCCTTCAGAAAGCTCAGGATCGCCTGGCGCGGCTGCAGGGCGGCGCCACCGCCACCGGCGACGCCGACGTCGCCGCCGCGCAGGCCGCGCTGGCCCAGGCTCGCACCGACCTCGCGTCGGCCAAAGAGCGCGCGCGGCTCGACCTCGAGGCCGCCGCCAATGCGCTGCGCAATAAGCAGGACGCCTACTCGACGCTTGTGTGGGATAACAAGAAGCTGGCCGACCAGTACGCGCGCTTCGGCCAGGAGCTGCCGCAGGAGAACAAGGATCGCGAGGTTGCGGCGCTGCGCGATGTGCAGGACGCTGACGCGGCCATGGCCAAAGCCCAGATCGCCTACGACGACGCCAAGAAGAACGAGCTGGTGACGCTCGATCAGCGCGAGGCCGACGTGCGCAAAGCCCAGGCCGGCAGCGGCGCGGATCTGACGCAGGCCCAGGCCGATGTCGAGAGCGCCAAGGCCGAGCTGGCCAAGCTCACCGGCGCCAACCAGGCCGGCAATGTCGCGGCGGCCCAGGCCGGCGTGGCGATCGCCCAGGCCCAGCTCGACAAGCTGAACGCCGACCCGAGCGCCACCGACCTGGCGCGCGCCCAGGCCGGCGTGGCCCGCGCCGAGGCCGCCAGCAAAGCGGCTCAGCGCGCGCTCGGCCAGGCTACGCTCACCGCGCCGTTTGCCGCCACCGTCGCGCGGATCGACCTGCGCATCGGCGAGCGCGCCGGCCAGAATGGCGTGATCGCCATCGCCGACCTCAGCAGCTTCCATATCACCGTGCCGGTCGACGAGCTCGACGTCGCCCAGGTGCAGCTGAACCAGCCGGTGACGATTGTGCTCGACGCACTGCCGGGCAAAGAGATCGCCGGCGTGGTCTCGAACATCGACCCGCTGGCCACCAAGAGCGACAAGGGCACCAACACCTACAAGGTTACCGTCGCAATTAAAGCGGCCGACGCGGCCATCCGCCCCGGCATGACCGCCGTGGCGCAGATTGTGACCCAGAGCAAAGACAATGCCGTACTGGTGCCGCGCCGCGCCGTGCAGTCGGAGAATGGCCAGAGCTACGTGCTCATCCCGACCAGCGGCCAGCCCGATCCGGCAACTCAAACGCCAGCCAGCCAGCGCCGGCCGGTGAAGATCGGCCTCGGCAACAACGAGTCGATCGAGATCGTCGATGGCCTTAAGGCCGGCGAGCAGGTGCTGGTGAAGGACGTCGTCAGCACATTCAACCCGAACCAGCCGCAGTAGCCTGGCACGGGCCGCGGTTGCAGGCTGCAGGTTCGAGGGAGTAGGTTCGCAGGTTGCGATATATGCGGCTGCCAAACCTGCACCATTCGAACCTGCAAACCTCTAGCATATCAACGGCCGGCCTTTGGGAGATAGAGCAATGACCAACCTGATCGAGGTTCAAAACCTTACCAAGGTCTACCAGATGGGCGATGTCGAGGTTCAGGCGCTGCGCGGCGTCTCGCTGAGCATTGCCGAAGGCGAGATGGTGGCGATCATGGGGCCGTCGGGCAGCGGCAAGAGCACGCTGATGAACATCATCGGCTGCCTCGACCAGCCCTCCGGCGGCGAGTACCTGATCGACGGCGTCGATGTCGGCAGCCTGAGCGAGAATCAGCTGGCGGCGATTCGCAACCAGAAGATCGGCTTTGTGTTTCAGCAGTATATGCTGCTGCAGCGCACCTCGGCGCTACGCAATGTCGAGCTGCCAATGCTCTACGGCGGCGCCGGCGACCGCCGAGCCAGCGCCGAGGCCGCGCTGCGCGCCGTGGGCATGGCCGAGCGCCTGCACCACAAGCCCAACGAGCTTTCCGGCGGCCAGCAGCAGCGCGTGGCGATTGCCCGCGCGCTGGTGAACCGCCCGCGTATCATCATGGCCGACGAGCCGACCGGCGCGCTCGACACCCGCACCGGCGAGGAGATCATGGGCATTTTCCAGCGGCTCAACCGCGAGCAGGGCATCACGGTGATCTTGGTGACGCACGACCCCGAGGTGGCGCGCCACGCCCGCCGCGTGATCAGCGTGCGCGACGGCCTGGTGGCCAGCGACGAGCTGGTGCCCGCGCCGCTGGAGGTGGCGACGCAGATGCCCGAGCGCATCGCCGCGTAGCAGCCCGGAGTTCAAGGTGAAGCCTTAAACTGCGTAAGCTCTAGCTCTATTCAGCGTGTATCCAGGGCTTGCGCCGGGGCGTATGTGTTTGGCAGATTGCAGATCTTATTCGAAGGTGTGAGCGATGAACCTTCTCGAGTCTCTGCGCGTGGCGCTGATCGCGCTGCGAACCAATAAGTTGCGCTCGCTGCTCACGATGCTCGGTATCATCATCGGCGTAGGCGCGGTGATCGGCATGCTGGCGCTTGGCAATGGCTTCCGCCAGTACCTCGATACCCAGTTCGACCAGCTCGGCATTGGCTCGTTCTATATCTTCGCCGGCTCGACCGACCGCAAGGTTAGCGCGCAGCAGGCGCCGCAGCTCACCGCCGCCGACGCTGAGGCGCTGGCCCTGCCAGGCGCGGCCCCCGCCACCGACGGCGTGGCCGCCCAGCTCAGCCGCGATGCCCAGGTGAGCGCGGGCGGCAAGCAGTACACCTATACCGTCAACGGCGTCACGCCAAGCTACTTCAGCATTCTGCCGAAGAAATTCGGCGCCGGCAAAGTCTACAGCGCCGCCGACGAGCGCGACAGCACGCGGGTGGTGGTGCTGGGCGGCGATGTGGCCAAGAAGCTGTTCGGCAGCGCGAACGATGGCCTTGGGCGGCGCATTACGATCAATGGCGTGGGCTTCGAGGTGGTCGGCGTGCTCGATACCAAGCGCGGCATCGGCATCGGCGGCGACCCAGGCCAGGCGCTGTTTGTGCCCTACAGCACCGCGCGCGACCGGCTGTTCCGCAACCAGGTGCTGTCGTCGAAGGTCGACGTCGATTTCTTGCTCGTCAAGGCGCGCGGCCGCGACCAGATCGACGCCGCCATTCGCCAGGTGACGCAGGTATTGCGCGAGCGCCACCGCCTGACGTACCAGAACAACGACTTCACCGTGCTCAACCCGCAGCAAATCGCCGACCAGGTCGGCGGGATCATCAGCGGCTTCAGCGCGTTCCTCGGCCTGGTGGCCGGCATTGCGCTGCTGGTAGGCGGCATCGGCATCATGAATATCATGCTGGTGAGCGTGGCCGAGCGCACCCGCGAGATCGGCCTGCGCAAGGCCGTCGGCGCCCGCCCGCGCGATATTCTGTTCCAGTTTCTGATCGAGGCGGTGGTGCTGTGCCTGATCGGCGGCGCGATCGGCATCGGGCTGGGCTACCTGTTCTCGTTTGGCGGTACGTTTGTGCTGCTGAGCGTGTTCCAGGCCGAGGGCGCCAGGGCTACCGTTACACTTGGCGCGATCCTGCTGGCCACGGCCGTCTCGTCGCTGATTGGCGTTGCCTTTGGTTTCTTCCCGGCGCTTACCGCCGCGCGGCTTAGCCCGATCACGGCGCTGCGATCCGAGTGATATCCACAGGATCTACGCAGGTGCGTTATTTGGCTGCCTAAAGCGTAGAACGTGCCCATCTTCTGTGTGCTGTTTCCCGCCGAAGGCCAACACCGGCGGCCTATGTGTAGCGATAACCAAGGAACAATGCGATGAATTTAGCAGAGGCATTTCGCGTGGCCTGGAGCGCGCTCATGATCAACAAGCTGCGCGCGCTGCTGACTATGCTCGGCATTATCATCGGCGTTGGCACGGTGGTGGGCATGCTGGCGATCGGCACCGGCTACTCGAACTTCGTCGAAAGCGAGTTCGGCAAGCTCGGCGTTGGCCGCCTGACGGTCACGCCGCAGATCGACCCGGCCGCCAGCGACGAGCAGCTGACCCCGCGGCTCACCGCCGCCGACGCCGACGCGCTGATGCAGCCCGGCGCGGCGCCAATGGTCGCGACGGTGGTGAAGCAGTTCGACGGCCGCGGTATTGTCGACGCCGGCAAGGATCGCTTCGACTATCAGGTGGTCGGCGCGACGCCGAACTACTTCACGGTGAGCACCAATCTGCTCGGGCCGGGTCGCTACTACACCGACGCCGAGGAGCGTGACGGGGCGCGCGTGGCGGTGATCGGCCGCACCGTGGCCCAGGATCTGTTTGGCGGCGCCGACGGCGCGCCGGGCCGGCGTATCACCATCAACGGCGTGAACTTCGAGGTGGTGGGCGTGCTGTTCACCAAGGCCAACCAGGCTAGCCAGCAGAACCCGGCCGAGCAGGTGTACGTGCCCTACAGCACCGCGCGCAACCGGCTGTTCCGCAACCAGCTCAGCGCTCAGGTCGACGTGTCGCAGCTTACGGTGCAGGTGCGCGAGCGCGACCAGGCCGACGCGGCGCTGCGCCAGGTGACGCAGGTGCTGCGCGAGCGCCACCGGCTCACCTACCAGAGCAACGACTTCAGCGTCGAAAGCTCCGAGCAGCTGATGACGCAGTTCCGCTCGATCCTGGCCGGCTTCAACGCCTTTCTCGGCGTGATTGGCGGCATCTCGCTGCTGGTGGGCGGCATCGGCATCATGAATATCATGCTGGTGAGCGTGACGCAGCGCACCCGCGAGATCGGCCTGCGCAAGGCCGTCGGCGCCCGCGCGCGCGATATTCTGCTGCAGTTCTTGATCGAGGCGGTGGTGCTGTGCCTGATCGGCGGCGCGATCGGCATCGGCTTCGGCTTTCTGCTCTCGGGCGGCGGCACGTTCTTGCTCGTGAGCGTGCTGCAGATGGAGGGTGCGCGCGCGGTGGTGTCGCTTGGCTCGCTGGTGCTGGCCACCAGCGTGACGCTGGCTGTGGCGCTGTGCTTCGGCTTCTTCCCGGCGCTGCGCGCCGCGCGCCTGCGGCCAATTGTGGCGCTGCGCTACGAGTAAATACCGTTGACAACCGCCACGCTGCTGTGGTACAGTGGCACGCACAATCGAAGATCGAACAACGCCGACGGTGAAGAGTACGCGCCCGGCCGGGAAACCAGCGAGTCGAGGATGGTGGAAGCTCGACCAGCACGCCAGCGCCGAAGCCACACCTGAGTTGCCGCCGAAAGGCCGGGTCTGCCGAGCGATCTCTGGGGCTACGCTGCTCCGAGCATTGCCTGCCACTTCCCCGGCACAAAGGTTGGCCGGTTGAGTCCCCCGTCATCGGGACGCGCCCTCGCGCACCTGTGTGCGCCGCGGCGGCAGAGTGGGGGCGCAGGCCCCAACCAAGGTGGTACCGCGGAACTATCCGTCCTTGAGCATCATGCTCAAGGGCGTTTTTTGTTGGCCCGGCGCGCCGCTCGTGTATCAGTGTAGGTGCGGCAGCATAGTACTTGTCCATCCTCTGCGTGCGGAAAAACCGCACGCAATACATAGTATTGAACCGCCCTGCCGAAGGCTGGCAGCCGCCCGCAGGGCGCGCACACAAAGGAGGCAGACACAATGGACGCGCAAACTCTACGCCAGGCGTTTCTTGACTACCAGCACGCGCACGGCCACGCGATCGTCGGCGCGGCGCCGCTGCTGCCCGAGAACGACTCAAGCGTGCTGTTCACTACCGCTGGCATGCACCCGCTGGTGCCGTTTCTGCTCGGTGCGCCGCACCCGGCCGGCCGGCGGCTGGCGAATGTTCAGCCCTGCCTGCGCACCAACGATATTCTCGAGGTCGGCGACGCGCACCACCTGACGCTGTTCGAGATGCTCGGCAACTGGTCGCTCGGCGACTACTGGAAAGACACCGCCATCCGCCTGAGCTACGGCTTTCTCACCGAGCGCCTTGGGCTCGACCCGGCGCGGATGTACGTGACGTGCTTCGCGGGCGACGCCGACGCGTCGCGCGACGACGAGGCCGCGGCGGTATGGCGCGCGCTGGGCATCCCCGCCGAGCGCATCTTGTTCCTGCCCAAGAGCGAGAACTGGTGGGGGCCGGCTGGCGCGACCGGGCCGTGCGGCCCCGACTCCGAGATCTTCTACGATACCGAGCCCGGCGGCCCGCCCGGCGAAACACCCGTGAGCAACCCCGCGCGCTTCTGGGAGGTCGGCAACAATGTGTTTATGCAGTACGACCAGGCAGCCGGCGGCGGGTACCGGCCGCTGGCGCAGCACAACATCGACCTGGGCATGGGCCTCGAGCGCCTGCTGCCGATCGTCCAGGGCGTGCCGTCGATCTACGAGACCGACCTGTTCGCGCCGATCGTTGGCGCGATTGAGGCGCTGGCGCGCCGCCGCGATACCTTTGCCACCCGCGTGATCGCCGACCACGCGCGCGCGGCGGTGTGCGTGCTGTCCGAGGGCGTGCGCCCCGGCAATGCCGACCAGCCCTACATCGTGCGCCGGCTGATCCGTCGGGCCGCGCGCTACGGCCACGCGCTCGGCATCGATGGCCCGTTCCTCGCCCGGCTGTCCGAGACGGTCGTCGCGGCGCTTGGCGCGGCCTGCCCTGCGCTTGCGCGCGAGCGCGACGCGATCGGCGCGGCGCTCGACGAAGAAGAGCGCCGCTTTGGCCACGCTGGCGCGCGGCGAGGCCAGAAATTCGCGCGCGTGATCGCGCGCTAGGGCACGCGGCCGGCGAGCGCAGCCTGAGCGGCGGCGTTCCGGCTGTACGAGACCTACGGCTTCCCGATCGAGCTGACCGAGGAGTTGGCCGGGCGCCAGGGCCTCGCGCTCGATCACGGTGGCGTCGCGGCGGCGTTTGCCGAGCACCAGCAGCGCTCGCGCCAGGGCGGCACGGCGCGCTTTCGTGGCGGCCTGGCCGAGCGCCGGCCCGAGACAACCCGCCTGCATACCGCTACACACTTGCTGCACGCCGCGCTGCGCCAGGTGCTTGGCCCGCACGTCGAGCAGCGCGGCAGCAACATTACCGCCGAGCGGCTGCGCTTCGATTTCGCGCACCCGCAGCGCCTGAGCGACGCCGAGCTGCGCGCCGTCGAGGTGCTGGTGAACGCGCAGATCGCGCGCGACTTGCCGGTGTCGTCGGCCGAGATGAGCCTGGTGGAGGCGCGCGACGCCGGCGCGATCGGTTTGTTCGGCGAGCGCTACGGCGAGCGCGTGCTGGTGTACGCGATCGGCGATTTCAGCCGCGAGATCTGCGGCGGCCCGCACGTGGCCCGTACCGCCGAGCTTGGCCGCTTCCACGTCGTCAAGGACGAGGCTGTCGGCGCGGGCGTGCGCCGAATTCGCGCCGTGCTTGAGCCTGCCGCCGGCAAGGGCGACGCATAATACCAAAGCAACAGAGTGATCCGTCATGCTGGACGGAGCCACGCAGGAGGGGGAGACCGCGCTATTCGCCCTTGGTCTTTGGTCTTCTGTTCCTGCTGCGTGTCGCATGTCCAGGTCGTGGTTCTATAACAGCCCCGCGCATCACTCTGGCCGTTGACATAGATCAACCACAGTGCTATACTAGACCCATCCCCCCTGGGAGGGGGTATCGAGCGGCCTAGCAGGAGAGAATGCAATGACAACCGAGCAATTTCAGGTTCCCGAGATATCGTGCCAGCACTGCGTAAACGCGATCACCAAGGAAGTAGCGGCCGTGCCAGGCGTGCAGAAGGTACAGGTCGCCCTCGAGAGCAAGCTCGTCACCGTCGAGCACGCCGATACCGTGCCCGCTGCGCTGATTGTCGCGGCGATCAACGAGGCCGGCTACGAGCAGGTGACGCAGGTCGGCTAGATCCTTCAGCAGGTGCCGAGAACCGGGAACCATCCGGCGCCTGCCGGGGCGTGGTTCTCGGTTTTTGGTTCTTAGTGCAGGCTATCACACATCCGAACCGGGTTTAACGAAAGATGCAAGACGAAAGACGACGCTGATTCATCTTCCATCTTTCGTCCTTTGTCCTGAAAATTCGGAGCGAACCTGCGGTAGCTGTACTTAGGAAATGATCACTATGGCAGTCCAACAGATTCATCTGCCCGTCACTGGTATGACATGCGCTTCGTGCTCGAGTCGCGTCGAGCGCGCGCTGAAGAAAGTGCCGGGCGTCGAGGCGGCTAGCGTGAACCTGGCGAGCGAGCAGGCGAGCGTGAGCTACGATCCTGCGCAGGTGGCCGCCCCCGAGCTGCTTGGCGCGGTCGAGCGCGCCGGCTACGGCGTGATCACCGATCAGCTCGACATCCCCGTCACCGGCATGACCTGCGCCTCGTGCTCGAGCCGCGTCGAGCGTGCCCTCAAGAAGGTTCCTGGCGTGCTTTCGGCCAGCGTGAACCTGGCGAGCGAGCAGGCCAGCCTGACATACCTGCCGACGCAGGCCGGCTGGCCTGAGTTCAAGGCCGCGATCGAGAACGCCGGCTATGGCGTGGTCGAGATCGACGACGCTAGCGCGACGCCCGAAGATACCGAGGCGGCTGCGCGCGCGCGCGAGCTGGCGCAGAAGCGCCGCAAGCTGATGGTCGGCATTGCGCTTGGTTTGCCGCTGTTTGTGCTCTCGATGGCGCGCGACTTCGGGCTGATTGCGCCCTGGCTTACGCCGTTCTGGGCCGCGAATGAGCAGGCTATGGGCCACGGCGCCACCATGACGATGCACTACCCCGCGCGCGCCGACATACTCAACTGGCTGTTTCTGGCGCTGGCGACGCCGGTGCAGTTCTACAGCGGCTGGGATTACTATGTGCACGCCTGGAAGGCGCTCAGAGCCCGCACCGCGAATATGGACACGCTGATCGCCCTCGGTTCGTCGGCTGCGTATGTCTACAGCGTCGCGCTGCTGGCCTTTGGGCTGGCTGGCCACGTCTACTTCGAAACCGCCGCGCTGATTATTACGCTGATCCTGGTGGGCAAGTACCTCGAGGCCCGCGCCAAAAGCCAGACGGGCGCGGCGATCAAGGCGCTGATTGGCCTCCAGCCGAAGATGGCGCGTGTGCTGCGGCCGAAGGTAAAGAGCCAGGAACCAAGCGCCGAAAACCCTGAGCAGGCCACAGCCGGCTCTCAGCTCTCGGCTCCCGGTTCTTTCGAAGAGATAGACATTCCGATTGCCGAGGTGCGCAAGGGCGACCTGGTGCTCGTTCGGCCGGGCGAGCGCGTGCCGGTCGACGGCGTGATCGTCGCCGGCGGCTCGAGCCTCGACGAGAGCATGGTCACCGGCGAGAGCATGCCGGTCGAGAAGGGCGTGGGCGCGCAGGTGATCGGCGCGACGGTGAATACCACCGGCAGCTTTCAGTTCCGCGCCACGCGCGTGGGCAAAGACACCGCGCTCGCCCAGATCATCCGGCTGGTGCAGCAGGCTCAGGGCAGCCGCGCCCCGGTGCAGCGGTTGGTCGACCAGGTGGCGGCGGTGTTTGTGCCGGCGGTGATTGGCATCGCGCTGGCGACGTTTCTGATCTGGTATTTCGCTGGCGGCGTCGGCTTCACCCAGTCGCTGATCTTCGCGGTGGCGGTGCTGGTGATCGCCTGCCCGTGCGCGCTCGGCCTGGCTACGCCGACGGCGATTATGGTCGGGACTGGCACCGGCGCGGCGCACGGCATTCTGATCAAGAACGCCGAGAGCCTCGAGCGCGCCGCTGCGATTGGCACAGTGGTGCTCGACAAAACCGGCACGATCACCGAGGGCAAGCCGGTGGTCACCGACATTGTGATGCAAGACAAAAGACACAAGACACAAGACGAACTGGTGATCGCTCAAGATGGAAATCATGAGCAGCCTTTGCCCTTTGCCCTTCGTCCTTCGTCCGCTGGTGATGGCACAGATGAACTGCTGCGGCTTGCCGCAAGCGCCGAGCGTGGCTCCGAGCATCCGCTTGGCCAGGCGATCGTGCGGGCGGCGCAGGAGCGCGGCCTGGCGCTGGCCCAGCCCGAGCAGTTTGTGGCCGCGCCCGGCCGAGGCATCAGCGCTGTGGTGGAAGGCCACGCCGTGCTGCTTGGCAACCTCGCGCTGATGGCCGACTGGAGTGTCAATACCGCTGCGGTGGCCGAGGATGTGGCCCGGCTCCAGGCCGAGGGCAAGACGGCCATGGTGCTCGCGGCCGACGGCGCGGCGCTGGGTGTGATCGCGGTGGCCGATACGGTGAAGCCTTCTTCGCGCGCGGCGCTCGCGGCGCTGCACGCGCTCGGCATCGATACGGTGATGCTCACCGGCGACAACGCGCGCACCGCCGAGGCGATTGGCCGCGAGGTTGGCGTTGGCCGCGTGGTGGCCGAAGTGCTGCCCGCCGGTAAGTCCGGCGAGATCGAGCGCCTCCAGGGCGCGGGCCGCGTGGTCGCGATGGTCGGCGATGGCATCAACGACGCGCCCGCGCTGGCGCGCGCCGATGTCGGCATCGCGATCGGCAGCGGCGCTGACGTGGCGATCGAGGCCGCCGATGTGACGCTGATGCGCGGCGACTTGCGCGGCGTGGCCCAGGCGATCGAGCTGAGCCGCCGTACGCTCGCCACTATTCGCTGGAACCTGTTCTGGGCGTTTATCTACAACGTCGTCGGCATTCCCGTCGCCGCCGGCCTGCTGTACCCACCCTTTGGCATCCAGCTGAGCCCGATCATTGCGGCCGGCGCCATGGCGTTTTCGTCGGTGTTTGTTGTTTCGAACTCGCTGCGGCTGCGTGGCCTGAAGCTGCCCTGACCTGGCTTGCAGGCCTCGGTGGGGAGGCTCGGGGGGGCGGCTTCGCCGCCCCCCATACGCATTAAGCGTAGTAGACAAGGACAGCTCTTGTGGTATGGTTGTTGTCGCCAAACCACAACCAAACACCGACAGGAGCCGCCCTGATGACGACTATACCACAGCTGGCCGCCACGCTTGCGGCGGTGTTGACCGAGGAAGCCGACCGTGCCGGCCGCCAGACCGGCTTTGTTCAGCGCTCGGACGCCAAACTGACCGGCAGTGTGTTCGTGCAAACGCTCGTGTTTGGCCTCGGTGCCGACCCGCAGGCGAGCTTGAGCGCCCTGACGCAGACGAGTGCCGCCTTGGGCGTAACCATCTCGCCCGAAGCCTTGCATCAGCGGTTTGACCGAACCGCCGCCACCTGTCTGGAACACGTGCTCGGGGCTGCGATTGGCGAGGTGCTGTGTGCTGACCCACTCAGCTTGCCCATCCTCGACCGCTTCGCCGAGGTGGTGGTGCAAGATAGTACCACGATCGCCTTGCCCGAGGCGCTCGCTGCGGTCTGGACCGGCTGCGGTAATGGCACGCCCGACGCCGGCAACGCGGCGCTTAAGCTCCAGGTCGCCCTCGACCTGCGCACGGGGCGCTTGCGCGGCCCGACCCTGCACGATGGCCGCGAGTCGGATGCTCACGCCACCCTGCATCACGATCTGCCGCAGGGCGCGGTCCGGCTGGTGGATTTGGGCTATTTTGACCTCGCCCTGCTGGCGGAGTTGGACGCGCGGGGCGTGTCCTGGTTCTCGCGCATGCAGGCACTGACCAGCCTGCAAACGGACGATGGACGCTGGTGGCGCCTGCACGACCTGCTGGCCGCCATGCCCGAGGCAACGCTCGATCTGCCGGTGCGGCTGGGGCGGGAGGCGCAGGTGCGGGCGCGCTTGCTGGCAGTGCGGGCACCGCAGGAGGTGGTCGACCAGCGCCGCCGCCGCTTGCGGGAGGAAGCCAAAGCGCAGGGCCAGATGGTCAGCGCGCTGCGCTTGGCCTTGGCGGCGTGGAGCGTGTTTGTGACCACCATCCCGCCGGACGGACTGACCGTGACGGAGGCGCTGGTGCTGGCGCGGGCGCGCTGGCAGATCGAACTGCTGTTTAAGCTGTGGAAAAGCCACGGGCAGATTGATCTGGTACGGGACGTGCAGCCGTGGCGGGTGCTGTGTGAATTGTATGGACGCTTGCTCAATCAAATTGTGCAGCATTGGCTGCTGCTCGTGAGCGGGTGGGATGCGCCCGCACGGAGTTGGGGCAAAGCGGCACAGACAATTCGTACGCATTGGATCGCGCTGGCAACGGCGATGGGGCAGCCCGCACGGCTGCGGGACGCGCTGACGACGCTGGCACGCTGTATTCAAGCAGGCTGCCGCAAGAACCGACGCAGGAAACATCCGTGTACCTTCCAGCGGTTTTTGATGAGTACCGATAGCTGTGTGGCGTAAGCTTAATGCGCATGGGGGCGGCTTCGCCGCCCCCCGAATTTCTTTTTGCGAAGCCCTGATCGGCGAAGCCGGTCAGGGCTTCGTAGCTGATGTAACCAACCCGCGCCAGGTAGCATCATACTGCAAGAACACCGTATCACAGGAGGTCTGCCATGCAACACCACGCGTATGGTTTCACGCTTGCTACGCCGCTGGGCTATGGCGCGGCGGTCGAGGCGGTGGCCGCCGCGCTCAAGACCGAGGGCTTCGGCGTGCTTACGACGATCGACGTGCAGGCGACGCTGAAGCAGAAGCTCGGCGCCGATATGCCGCCGTACGTCATTCTAGGCGCCTGCAACCCGCCGCTGGCCCACCGCGCGCTCACGGCCGAGCCGGAGATCGGTCTCTTGCTGCCCTGCAATGTGATCGTCTATGCCAATGCCGACGCGACGACCACGATTTCGGCGATCGACCCCGAGGCGCAGTTTACGCTGGTTCAGCGCCCCGAGCTTGCCGACCTGGCGCGCGATGTCAGCGCCCGGCTCCAGCGCGCGCTTAGCCGCATTCCAGCAACCGAGCCCGCACCTGCTTCGGCATAAGTAAAGGACGAGCAAACAATGCCACTCTACGAGTATATCTGCCAGAGCTGCGGCGAGCGCTTTGAGAAATTGATCCGCAGCGGCGCCGGCGCAATCCCGATCGTCTGCCCGAGCTGTGCCAGCGCGGCGGTGCAGCGCGCGCTCTCGACATTCGCCACCACCGGCGGCAGCACCGCAGCCTCGGGCCCGGCCTGCGGGCCGGTTGGCTGAGGCATCACGCCGCGCGGCCGTGCGTCGCGCTGATGCGGCTTTGTTTGGTGCCTTGCTGCCGCAGGCTGCAGCCTCGCCGCAGTGCGTAGTCCTACATCCGGCTGCTCACTTGCTGTATGCGGGGGCTCGGGGGGCGGCCTCGCCGCCCCCGAACTTTCTTTTTGCGAAGCCCTGATCGGCGAAGCCGGTCAGGGCTTCGCAAATAAGAAGGCGCTCAAACCGAGAGGGAGATGTTACAATGGCGTTTCTCACAGCATAAGTGCGCTTTGGCTTCGCGGCCTAGCGCCCGGAGCAGTCTGGTTCCTTGCCGGCTAGCATGTGCGCCCCGCATCCTTTTCTGGCCTGCTCGCCAACAAGCCTCACTTGCTGGCTAACGAGCCTCTCACGCTTCCCGGCGATCCCCGCACGCTTCCCAGCAACCCCCGCACGCTTCCCAGCAACCCCCGCATGCTTCCCGGCAAGCCCCGCACGCTCTCTGGGAACCCCTTCGCACTTGCTGGGAAGCTCCGCACGCTTCCCGGCAAGCCCCGCACGCTCGCTGGGAACCCCTTCGCACTTGCTGGGAAGCTCCGCACGCTTCCCGGCAAGCTCAGCATGCTTTCCGTCGACCCCCGTACGCTTCCCGTCGACCCCCGTACGCTTCCCGTCGACCCCCGTACGCTTCCCGTCGACCCCCTGCATACCTGCCGGTAAGCCACGGGCAGGCGCAGAGGGCGACTCCGCGTGCCCGGTGCAGCGGTGGCCCTGTTCTTGCTACAACCGACAGACGATAGTCGCTAGTCTACGAAACCTTATACGCCCCTTTAAGCGCTGTTGAAGTTCTCTTAAACCGCCGCCGCTAGCATAGCCCTGTGCTCGCGTGCTCGTAGCGCGGCGCAACAAGCCCGGCATTCTCGATCGTGTGAGTATTGCCCTGGAAAGGCCTCCCGTGAGCAAGCAGGCCTGGTCAAACGAGCCGGCGCAGCCCGGCGAGATGCTAGCGATGCCCACGGCGGCGCGGCAGGCAGCCGCCAGGCCGCCCCGCCAGTGGTGGGAGTTCGGCCGCGCGCTGCTGTATATGTCCCCAGCGTTGCTGCTGCTGCTCGCCTTTACCTACATCCCGTTCCTGCGCTCGATCTGGCTGAGCTTTTTCGTCACCAACCCGCAGGGCGACACCGTGCGCTTCAACGATGTCAGGTACTACACCCGCATCCTTAATCTCGACGGCAGCGGGCGCACCGAGTACCTGCGCAGCATTCTCACCACGGTGTACTTCTCGCTGCTGGTAGTGCCGCTCGGCATCGTCTTCGCGCTGGCGCTGGCGCTGCTCGCCACGCTGCGCGTGCGCGCGATTGCGGTCTTCCGCACGATCTTCACCAGCAGCATCGCCATCTCGGTGGCCAGCGCCAGCGTGATCTGGGCGCTGATCTACAGCCCAAACACGCGCGCGACGCAGTGGCTGATCGACCTGCTGCACCTCAACGCTAACTCGCTGCTCCAGCATCCGGCCACCGCGCTGTTCGCCGTGGCCTTCATGACCACCTGGACGTCGCTGGGGTTTAATTTCATCGTTACGCTGGCCGGCCTGCAGGCCATCCCGCACGACATCTACGAGAGCGCGCGGATCGACGGCGCGAACAACTGGGCGCTGTTTCGCTACATCACGCTGCCGCTGCTCACGCCTACGCTGCTGTTCCTGATTCTGATCAGCACCATCCAGAGCTTCCAGGCGTTCACGCAGTTCAATGTGCTGATCGGCAACGAAGGCCCGGCCAACGCCACCGACGTGTTTGTGTTCGCAATCTTCACGGCGTTCTGGAAGGATAACCGCTACGGCTTCGCCTCGGCGATGTCGGTGGTGCTGTTTCTGATCCTGTTTGTGCTGACGTTCATCCAGTATCGCCTGCTCGATCGACGGGTGCACTACCAATGAGTAGCCTCGACACTCACGCGCCGCCCGGCATGGGCCAGCGCCCGGCGCGGATCGGCGCGCTGCTGCAGACTGTGGCGCTCTACGCCGTGCTGAGCCTTGTGGCGCTGCTGGTGCTGCTGCCGCTGCTGTTCGCGCTGTCGCTGGCCCTGCAGGGGCCGACGCTTTCGCCCACGCTGCTGCCCGATTTCAGCCGGCTCGACTGGAGCTCGTTTCGCGAGGTGTTCCGCGAGGAGCCAAACCTGACGCGCTGGATCGTCAACTCGTTCGTGGTGGCGCTGGCCGTCACGCTTGGCCAGCTCGTCACCTCGGCGCTGGCTGCGTTTGCGCTCGCGACCATGAGCTTCCCGGCCAAGGTCGTGTTCTTCTTCGTGTTCCTCGGCACCTTGATGATCCCGTGGGAGTCGACGATCATCCCAAATTACCTGGCGATCACGCGGCTGGGCTGGAAGGATAGCTACCAGGGTCTGATTGTGCCATTCCTGGCCAGCGGCTTTGGTATTTTCCTGCTGCGGCAGTATTTCCTGACGATCCCGCGCGATCTGTACGAGGCCGCCGTGCTCGACGGCTGCGGCCCGGCGCGCTACCTCTGGTCGATCTTGCTGCCGCTCTCGCGGCCGGCGCTGGCGACGCTGGCAGTCTACACGTTTCTGAATACCTGGAACCAGTACTACTGGCCGCTGCTGATCGTCGATAGCCCGGAGTGGCGCACGACGCAGATTGGCATCACCGCGTTCAGGTCTTCCGAGGTGACGATCTACAACCTGCAGATGGCCAGCACGATCATTGTGATGCTGCCGACGCTGATCTTGCTGGTGCTGGGCCAACGCCAGCTGGTGCGCGGCCTTACGGCCGGCGCGCTGAAGGGCTAAGGCAAGGCTCAGCCCCGAAGGCGTACTGGCGCGGTTGCTTGCGCCGCTCCGCGCGGGAAAACCACACGCCGCTACAGAAGCGGCAGCGCTCTGCCGAAGACCGAGCACGCCAACTGCGTAAAGCCCTACATTTATTCAGATACATGAGAGGAGAACATGCTGTGAATCGTGTCGGAAATCTTAGGAACACCAGCCTGCTCCTGCTGGCGAGTTTGATGATTGCGCTGCTGCTCGCGTCGTGCGGCGGCGCCACGCCCGCCACAACCGCGCCCACCGGCGGCGCGCCCGAGGCACCCACCGCCGCCAGTGCGAATGCCACCGCCGCGCCCGAGGCGCCTACTGCCGCCAGCGCGAATGCCACCGCCGCGCCCGAGGCGCCTACTGCCGCCAGCGCGAACGCCACCGCCCCGGCTGCCACCAAGCCGCCCGCGCCGACGATCACGCCGGTGCCGGCGATTGCCCAGCCGGCCGGATCGACCAAGATCACCTTCTGGTATGGCCTCACCGGCGCGAACGGCAATGTCGTGCGTACGCTGGTGAACCAGTACAATGCCTCGCAGAGCAAGTACTACGTCGAGGCCATCCAGCAGCCCGACTACGACGCCACCATCACCAAGTTCAACACCAGCCTGGCCGGCGGCGACCTGCCGAGCGTCGTGCAGGTCTACGACATCGGCACCCAGCGCATGATCGACACCAAGCGCATCCTGCCGGTGCAGGATTTCATCGACAAAGAAGGCCTGAAGCTTGTCGACGACCTTGAGCCGGCGGTGGCGCGCTACTACACGATCGGCGGCAAGCTCTACTCCATGCCGTTCAACAGCTCGGCGCCGGTGATGTACTACGACAAAAACGCTTTCAAAGAGGCCGGGCTCGATCCCGAGAAGAAGATCTGGACGTACGACGAGCTGCTCGACGCAGCCAAGAAGCTGACGGTGAAAGACGCCAGCGGCAAGGCCACGCGCAGTGGCGTCGTGTTCACTCTGTACAGCTGGATCTTCGAGCAGGAGCAGGCCACCCAGGGCGCGCTCTTCGCCGACCCGAACAACGGCCGCGAGACGCGCGCAACCAAGGTGGTGTTTAACAACGACGCCGGGGTGAAGTGGCTGAGCTTCCTCAAGCAGCTGGTCGACGAAGGCGTGGGCCTGAACGTTGGACGCGACAGCGGCACCACCAATGGTTCGGTGCGCGACTCGGCATTTGTGAAGGGCGAGGCCGCGATTACCTTCAACAGCATCGCCGCGCTGCGCGGCTACATCAACAGCACCAAAGCCGACGGCAAGGTCGATGTCGGCGTTGCCTACCTGCCGCGCCCGGCTGGCGCCAAGGGCGGCGTGATCATCGGCGGCGCGTCGCTGTGGATCACCGACCAGGGCACGCCCGAGCAGCAGGCCGGCGCCTGGGATTTCGTGAAGTGGACCTCAAACCCCGAGGTGCAGGCGATGTGGTCGTCGAACACGGGCTACTACCCGATCCGCAAGGCCGCCTACGATGTTCAGGAGATGAAAGACACGCTGGCGAAGTACCCGCAGTTTGGCGTGGCCGTCGAGCAGCTGCGCGCCACCGAGCCGAGCTTCCCGACGCAGGGCGCGGTGTTTGGCACGTTTTTGCAGACGCGCCTGGCGATCGAGGCGGCGATGGAGCAGTTCTTGAATGGCAGCGTGGCCGACGCCAAGGCCGCGCTCGACGACGCGGCCAATAAGTCGAACGATACGCTCGACGAGTACAACTCGACTCAGCAGTAGCCCGCTAGCACTTGGGGCAGTCGTCGTCGCCGTACGGGCCGTGCTCGGGGCAGTCGTCGCCGCCATTGCTATGAGCGTGCTGGATTGATGATGTGTTCGATTTCATAGTGCTGTGCTCCGTGCTTGCGAAGAACGAAAACTGTTGAGGCGAGCATAGCATACCGGCACTGCGGTACAACTGCGGTACGCGCACACGGGCCGCGACGAACATTCGTCGCGGCCCGTGTGCGCGCTGTCGTGGGTCGGCGGCGTCAGCGCGAGCGCTCGCGCATCACCACCCGGCCGCCCTCGAGCCGCTCGACCTGCGCCAGCGTCGCGATCGGAATACCCAGCTGTGCCAGCGCCTCGCGGCCGTGCTGAAACAGCTTCTCGACCAGAAACCCGGCCGCCACCGTCGTCGCGCCGGCGTCGGCGACGATCTCGGCCAGCGCCAGCGCCGTCTTGCCATTCGCCAGGAAGTCGTCGATCAGCACCACGCGCATTCCCGCGCCCAGGTAGCGCCCCGACACCGCCAGCTTGGTTTCGCCGCCCTTGGTGGGCGAGTGCACGATCCGCGAGATCGCCGGTGTTTCGACCACCGGGGCATATTTTTTGGCGTACACCAGTGGCACATCTAGCGCCACCGCCACCGCCAGCGCTGGCGCGATGCCGCTCGCCTCGGCGGTGAGCACCAGCGTGGGCGCGAACGGCCGCACGCGCTCGGCCAGCGCGTCGCCCATAGCCTGCATAAACGCCGGCTCGATCCGGTGGTTCAGAAAGTGATCGATCTTCAAAATCCGGTCGTCTACAACCGTCGCCTCGGCGACGATCCGCTGCACCAGCGGCTCGAATGGCGTATCAATCGCGATGGGAGGATGCGAAGTCATGCGGCCCTCTTTCACAAGATTTAACATAACCCTCATTTCCGGCTCATAATCGGGTGGTATGGTTATAGCAACTTCGCTGTCAGCCGATCACAACGCAGTGAAAGGAAACGTATGTGATTGAATACGATATTCACCGGCTACGGTGGTTACACACGCAGCTCGCCGAGGGGTGGCGATTGGAAGGCCCGGTGATCGAACGACTGGTGTATCGCAGCGCGGTTGGCCAGGTCAGCGCATTTGAGTTTGTGCTGCGTCACGAGCGCGGTTGCCAGGTGCTGGCAATCAACGATTGCCCGGAGGTGCGCAGTTTCATGAGCGAGCGCCGGCTCGACAGCGTGCTGATCTAGCCCGGCTCGGCTGCATTGCCTCTTCGCGGCTATGTGGCTGTTTGATACTAAATTCGCTTCATTACCTACACTTTGGGTGGGGGTTTGGGGGCGGCGAAGCCGCCCTATTTCTTATTGTGTTGCACTACGTGGCGAAGCCACGTAGTGCAACACGATCTATACGTGATCAAGCGAACAGCGTATGAAAAGCGAGAACAAACGCAGTTGCGTTGTTCGGCATAAGCGCTATAGCAGATCGCAGAGAGTGATGCTGCGGGGTGACTCCGGAGCCCATCAGGATGACCGATTGCTCTCCGCTCTCCGCTCAATCGCTCTGCTGTGAAAGTATTGGCGCTAGGCCAGCGCTGCCGGGTGCTGCTCGAGGATCGAGACAAAGCGCAGGTTGCTGTGGCGCTGGTAGTACTGTGCCTGGTGTGCGAGCGCATAGTCGGGCGCGATCTCGCGCGTAGCCACCAGGATGCGCGCCGCGGCGAGCCGCTGGCAGGCTACGATCTGGCTGGGCGCGGCGCCGTCGGCGCGCAGGCGCCTGATCTCCGGCTCCCACGGCACGCTGCACCCGCCGCGCGCCACCACTCCGGTGATGTCGGGCAGCACCGGGCTGTGGCGCAGCCAGTTCAGCCCCAGGCAGAAGGTGATCGCCGGCGTGGGAGCACGCTCGATCGCCAGCTTCAGCAGCTCGGCCTCGTGCCCGACCGCCAGCACGAACAGCGGCAGGTCGCTGGCGCGCACGGCGTCGGCCGGCACGCTCGGCGCGCCAATCAGCTCGGCCAGCGCATCGGCCAGCGGCGCCGACTGCCGGTCGAGCGCAACTACCGAGCTAAACGCCCACTCCAGCTCGGCGTACACCGCCAGAAAGCGCCGCATCGTCGCGCCGATGTCGGGGTAGGTAAAATGGTAGTGCTGGAACTCCTCGATCGCGATCCCGTCGTCCTGGGCCGAGCCAAGGTACACCACGCCGCTCTCGGCGTACATGCGATCCTTGGCGCAGCGGATGGCGCCCAGCTCGCGGTAGCGATCGATCGCGCGGATCGACTCGATCACCTGCGCCTGGGCATATGGCCGCGTAGCGAAGCGCAGCGCCTGGCCGAATGCTTCGAGCGCGGCGTCGTAGGCGCCAAGCCGCAGGTGGCAGCTGCCGATCGTATTGTAGACTTCCCAGTCGTCGGGGTAGCGCAGCAGTGGCGTGCGCAGCAGCTCGAGCGCCGCGTGGTAGTTGCCCTTGAGGAACTGAATATAGCCGATCTCGTAGTCGCAGGCCACGTCGTTCGGCTGAAGTGCCTTGCAGCGCTCGAATTGGGCCAGCGCATCGTCGTGGCGGCCTAAGTCGAGCAGCACGCAGCCGAAATTGAAGTGCGAGAGGAAGTCGCCATCCAGCGCCGTAACCACGCGGAACTCGTCGGCGGCTTTCGCCAGCAGGCCCTGGCGCTGGTAGTAGCAGCCCAATGCGTCGTGGGCCTCGCGCAGGTGCGGATCGTGAGCGATCGCCAGGCGATACTCCTCGACAGCCTCGTTCACGCGGTGGGCGCGTTCGAGGTGGAGCCCGCGCTGAAAATGGATGAGCGCCTCTTCTCGCTGAACCTCATCGAGCATTGCCGCTTCTCCGAAGAACATTTGGCTGGAATGGTGGGCGGTATCGCGGGCCGGGCCGCACACCCGAGCCGCACCGTGGCCGCTATTATAGCACATGCACTCCGGCGCTCGCCAAGGCCGCGCGCTGCGCCTCGAGCAAGCGCGCGATCCCTGCGCCGGCTAGGTCGAGCAGCTCGTTCAGCTCGGCGCGGCTGATCGCGCGGCCTTCGGCGGTGCACTGCACCTCGATAAGGCCGCCCGCGCCCGTCTGCACGACATTGCAATCCAGCTCAGCCGCGCTGTCCTCGCTGTAGTCGAGATCCAGCAGCGCCGCGCCGCCAACATAGCCCGCGCTCACCGCCGCTACGGGCGTAGACAGCGGGTTGGCCGCCAGGGTGCCGCGCTCGACCAGCCGGTGCAATGCCAGGGCCAGCGCCACATAGCCGCCGGTGATCGCCGCAGTGCGCGTGCCGCCGTCGGCCTGCAGCACATCGCAATCGATCGTAATCACGCGCTCGCCAAGGCGGTGCAGGTCGACTGCGACGCGCAGCGCGCGGCCGATCAGGCGCTGGATCTCCTGGGTGCGGCCGCTCGCGCCGTTGCGCTCACGCCGGGTGCGCGTCGTCGTCGAGCGCGGCAGCAGCGCGTACTCGCCCGTGACCCAGCCTTGCTGCTTGCCGCGCAGCCAGCCGGGCACGCTTTCCTCGACACTCGCCGCGCACAGCACGCGCGTACCGCCGATCTCAATCAGCGCCGAGCCCTCGGCAAAGCCGTAACTGTTCGGCGTAATCGCGATCGGGCGTAGATCGCCCGGCGCGCGGCCATCGTGGCGTGGCATGGCTGCTCCTTCATAGAGCGCTCAGCTACCGGCTGCACAATCCACGCCAAGCGTTGGCGTCGGCACGAGCATCACCGGTGCATAGCGGGGAGGTTTGGAGGGGCAGCAGCTCCTCCAAGAAAAATTCTATGCACACTTTTCTGGAAGAAATCATATTAGCTATGCGGCTGCGCCGCACCCGCAGCGATGAAAAGCGGCGCTGATGGTTTGGCGGTGGGTCTGCGTATGCGCGTGTAGCTTCTCGGCACCGAGGGATTATAGAAACAACCGCCGCATTCGTCAACCCCGCGCCGCATTTCCAAACCGCCCGCGCATTGCCGCCCCCGGCTGGCTCTGCTATACTGGCGCCGTTGTGATGCGCCGGGCCTATGGCGCCGATAGGGGTTCGTGTATGAGCGCACTGAGCGCGTATAACCACCTGCTCGAAGCCTTTCTGCTGCTCGACGACGGCGATCACCGCCTGCTGAAAACCTTCGGCCTTACGCCGACGCAGTTCGCGGTGCTGCAGCGCCTCGATCCGGTTGAGAGCATTCGCCCGATCGACCTGGCCGGGCCGCTGCTGCTCGACAAAAGCAGCATCACGCGCGTGATCGATCGGCTGGTGCAGGAGAACCTGGTGTCGCGCGCGCCCGACCCCGACGACCGCCGCGCGCAACGCCTGGTGCTGACCGAGCTGGGCGTCGCGCGGCGCGAGCAGGCGCGTATTGCGTTCGATCAGTCGATCGAGCAGCGGATGCGCTGCCTGACCGACGACGAGCAGCGCACGCTTGGCGGCCTGCTCGCCAAGCTGCGCGACGAGCTGCTTGGCATGTTCGCCGAAGGTGCGCCCTAGCGCCCCACGGCCACGCCTGCGCCAGTGCAGCCGCCGGCCAGGCGCCGACCAGAGAGGACTATGCCGATGCGACTGAGCCGCGTATGGCGGCACGCGGCGGGGCCGCTGTTGATCTTGGGCCTTGCGGCGTGCAGCGCGCCGCCTGTGGAGCCCACCCCCACCCCGCCGCCCGCGCGCCCGAGCGCGATCGCCGCCGCACCAACCAACACCGCCGGCGCCGCTACCGCCGCGCCAAGCGCGACGCCTAGCGCCAGCCCGGCGCCCAGCGCCACGCCCGACCCGTGGGCCGCGTACGCGCCCTATACCATCGCCGGGCTACGCGCGCGCAGCTACGGCCAGGGCCAGATCGAGATCGTACGCGAGATCGAGCGCGCCGCCGGGTTCACGCGCTACCTCGTCGCCTACCCCAGCGACGGTCTGCGCATCACCGGCATGCTCAATGTGCCCGCAGGCTCCGGCCCATTCCCTGTGGTCATCCTCAACCACGGCTACTATCCGCTCGACGTCTACCAGACTGGCAATGGATCGAAGCTAGCGGCCGACTACCTGGCTAGCCGTGGGTTTCTGACGATCTCGCCCGACTTTCGATCGCACGCCGGGTCGGACGACGCGCCGAATCTGTTTCGCGCCGGCCACGTGATCGACACGCTGAACCTCATCCCGCTGGCGCAGAAGCTGCCGCAGGCCCGGCCGGGCAAGCTGGGCATGTGGGGCCACAGCAACGGCGGCGCGATCACCGCCAAGGCGATCGTCGTGAGCGACCAGGTCGCGGCGGCGGTGATCTACTCGCCCGCGTCGTCGAATATCGCCGAAGATTACCAGTTCCGCGTCGAGCGCAGCCGCGCGCGCGCCGGGCAGCCGCCTGGCCGGCGCACCGGCGTGATCGATCGCGTCGACGTCGAGTTTCCTGTCGCCCCCGACGCCGCGCCCGATCTGTATCAGCGCCTTTCGCCGCTGCCATACCTCGCGTTTGTCTCGGCGACGGTGCAGATCCACTGGGGCAGCGCCGACGAAACCGTGCCATACAAGTGGCCTGGCGATCTGCTCGACGGCCTGCGCGCCGCCGGCAAGCCGGTCGAGTATTTCGAGTACCCTGGCCAGCCGCACTCGTTCACCGGAGCGGCCAATCAGCTGTACCTGCGGCGCATCGCCGAGTTCTTCGGCGCGCAGCTGGCAGTCGCCGGCCAATCGTGAGGCCGCGCCGCGCTAGCCCCGCTCGGCTTCTGGTGTTGGCGCTCGGCTGGCGCGCGCGGCGATCGTCTCGCCGCCGATCGCCCAGTGCTCGGGCGGAACTTCGCTGAGCAGCACTCGCACCTGCTCGGGGCGTACCTCGAGCGCCGCCACCACCGCGTCGGTCACGCGGCGGATCAGGTCGGCCTTGCGCTCGGGCGTGCGCCCGGCCAGCATGTCGATCCGTACAATCGGCATTCGTGCGTCCTTTCATCAATCGCTCGCAGGCTTGCGGCGCCGCTATGGTAGCACACCGTCGCCGCGCCGTCTCGGAGGAGAATATCTATGCTCGCCAGCCCACCCGCCGCACACCAGTTTGAAATCGGCGTCTACTCGTTTGTTGAGCTTACCCCCGACCCAACCACCGGCGCGAGCATCAGCCCCGCCGAGCGCATGCGCAACCTGCTGGAAACGATCGAGCTTGCCGACCAGGTCGGGCTCGATGTGTTCGGCATTGGCGAGCACCACCGGCCCGACTTTATTGCCTCGTCGCCCGCGACGATCCTGGCGGCCGCGGCAGCGCGCACCCGCTCGATCCGCCTCACCAGCGCGGTGACGGTGCTCAGCTCCGACGACCCGGTGCGCGTCTTTCAAGATTTTGCAACCCTTGACCTGATCGCGGGCGGGCGCGCCGAAATCATGGCCGGCCGCGGCTCGTTTATCGAGTCGTTCCCGCTGTTTGGCTACGATCTGGACGACTACAGCGCGCTGTTTGCCGAAAAGCTCGGCCTGCTGCTGAAGCTGCGCGAATCCGAGCGGGTTACGTGGTCGGGCAAGCACCGCGCCGCGCTCGATGGGCTGGGCGTCTACCCGCGCCCGCTGCAGTCGCCCCTGCCGGTGTGGATCGCCGTGGGTGGCACGCCCGAGTCGGCGGTGCGCGCAGGCACGCTCGGCCTGGCAATGGCGCTGGCGATCATCGGCGGCATGCCCGAGCGCTTCGCGCCGCTGGTGTCGCTCTACCGCGAGGCCGGCCGGCGCGCCGGGCACAGCCCCGCGCAGCTCACGGTCAGCATCAACTCCCACGGCTTCATCGCCGACGACTCGCGCCAGGCCGCCGACGACTACTTTCCCACGTTTGCGCTGATGATGAACAAGATCGGTCGCGAGCGCGGCTGGCCGGGGATTACGCGCGCGCAGTTCGAGGCGTCGCGCACGCTGCGCGGAGCCGATTTTGTGGGTAGCCCGCAGGAGATCGTCGAGAAGATCTTGTTTCAGCACGAGCTGTTCGGGCACCAGCGCCTGCTGCTGCAGCTTGGCGTAGGCACGATCGCGCACGACAAGATGCTGCGGGCGATCGAGCTGCTTGGCACGCAGGTGGCGCCGGTGGTGCGCGCGGAGATCGCCCGCCGGGTTGGGCCGGCGAGCTAGCACCCGGCTCAGGCGTTCACGGTGGAGCTAATCAGCGGCTGGGTGGTCGGGCCAGGGCTGCCGCCAGCCGGCTCATTCGTCACCGCGATCGTCTCGCCGGCCAGTGGCGCGGCGGCGGCTAAGTCGGCCTGGCCGAAGCCTTGCTGGTTGACGGTAAACAGCCCGGCGCTGGCCGGCGCGTTGTTGCCCTGGATGCGCCAGAGCTGGTAGACGCGGCCGGGCGGCAGCGGCGGCAGCTTGGCGACAAACACCGTCGCGCCCGATCTGGTCTGCAGCAGCGCCGCCTGGCCCGCCTCGCTCTGGAGCGAGGCCAGCACGCGGTTCGCGGCGCTGATCTGCGCCTGCAGATCGGCCAGCTGCGCCTGCGACGTCGCGATCTCGCCGCGCAGCTGGCCGGCGCTGCCGGAAGCGCCAAAGAACTGCGCCCATCCTATCATTGCGGCCACCAGCGCCAGCGCCGCCAGCGCGCCGAGCGCCCCCAGCCAGCCGCGCGCCTGCCCGGCGATTCTTGGCGCTGGCGTGCGCCGCCCGGCAGTGCGGCCTGTCGCATGGTCCAGCGTGCGCTGCCGCAGATCAGCCGACGGAGCGGCCTCGGGCAGGCCATATGGCAGCGCGTCGGCGGCGGCGCGCAGCTCGGCTACCAGCGCGCCCAGCTCGGGCTGCTCGCGCAGCAGCGCGCTCACCCGCGCGATCTCGGCGGGCTCGAGCGCCCCGAGCGCGTAGGCGCTCAGTAGATCCAAAATATCATCGGGCGGCAGTGTTGTCATGCACGATGTCCACTGGCTTGACGGGCGATATGCGCAATTTCAGGCAAGATCATGAAACGCAGTGTTTGCATTGCTCCAGGCAGGCGACTAGGCCGGCGGCGAGCGGTTTCATCCAACAATGCGATCTACATGGTCTGCTTGGATGCACCGGCCGGGCAGGTCGCAGCTAGCCCTGCTCATCCTCAAGGCCGCGCAGCAGGTCGCGCAGCTTCGAAAGCCCCAGGCGCAGGCGCGTTTTCACCGTTCCCAGCGGCTCGCCAAGGTGCTCGGCAATCTCGGCACGAGTGAGATCGCCGTAGTAGGCCAGCTCGATCGCCTGGCGTTGGTTGGCCGGCAGCTCGGCCAGCGCCAGGCGCACCGCGTTACGCAGCAGCGCCTGATCGACATCGCGCTCCAGGTCGTTGGGTGCCACGAAAGGCGCATTGGCGTCGAGCGCCTGCTCGCGCGTGCGCGCGCGCTCGCGTTTGCTGCGCATCGCGTCGATCGCCCGGTGTCGCGCGATGCCAAAGATCCACGACGAGAACAGGCCGACGCCTGGCTGGAACGTGCTGGCCGCCTGCCAGATGTTCTGAAACACATCCTGCACCACTTCTTCGGCGGTCAGGCGGTCGCCGGTGATGCGCAGGCCGATCGTGTAAATCAGCCGGCCATAGCGATCGTAGATCGCGCCAAGCGCCGGCTCGTGGCGCCGCAGCACCATTGCGAGAAGCTCTTCGTCCCGCAGCGACGCGAGATCTGCGGTAGTAGATGCTGGCTTTGTCACTGCTGTGCCTGGCGGGCCGAATACCGCGCGCGGTGCGAGCTTCGGCGGCTAAAGCCGGCGCGCGCGGCGCGCGGCGCGGTGGCGTGCTTCTTCGCGGCTGTATTATACACGAAGCGCTTGTGCTATTTCGGCGATTGCGGCGAGCGCTCGGCAGGGAAGCGGCTGAGGTAGCCGCCGAGCGCGGCCAGCCCGCACGACACCACGCTCGCCAGGATCAGCACGCGCGGCAGGCTTGCGCCCAGCTGGCCGATCAGAATGCCGACGATCGCGACAAGAAAGCCATTCAGCGTGCGGTCGACGCGGGCGATGCGGCCGGCTATGTAGCCGCCAATGCCGGTCGAGAGCGTTAGCAGCGCGATCATCAGTACATCGCTCGGCCGTGTTAGGTCGGGCCCGGCGAGGTACGCCTGGGGCGCGAATAGCATCATCAACAGGCTCAGAAACCAGTCCACCAGAAAGCCGGTGAACACCGCCATCCAACGCACGTTCATATCTCGCTCCCCCACCGTGTCTCAGCGCCGCATATAGGCGGCCAGGGCAATAGTACCATACTCTGGGGTGGGCTCGCGAATGCCGCTAACAAAATCCCCACCCGCGTGCGGGTGGGGATGCGGTGCGCCGGCGCGGTTGTGGGGCTAGGCGTAGATCCCCCACACCATTAGAAACACCATCAGCGTCATCTGCAGGCCGCGCATCACGTCGACCTGCACCGCGCGCCAGTACTCCTCGCGGCCAAGCCACCACCACATCCGGTTCAGCTGTGGCCGGAGCTGCTTGGTGCTGCGCGACTTCAGCTCGATATTCGCCAGGCGCAGCAGGCGGCGTGTATGGATAACGAGCATTGTTGCCCAGATGCCCACAATCGTGAGCTGTACGACGAATTCAACCATTTCAAACCTCCGCATCAGCTGTTGTGCGTACAAGAGCGCTCTCTAAACACGTCGCCGGCCTCTGTACCGTAGCGTGCACCTCGGCTTCCGGCAACGCTCGTGCTACTTGCAGTATCCGATCGCCGCCAGCCAAATGCAACTAACCGATATTCCCTTGTTTGTCGCATCGCTGGTACTATAGCCAACCAGGACATACCACAAGCACGAGCTACTATGTGTTAAAACGTATACGCCACAACTTTTGGTTCGCGCTTCTGTGACAATTTTGCAAGCATTGGGTGCTTGTGCCTGGTCTCTATTCTCGCTACAATACCCTGCAATCGAAATTGGCCGTATGCGTCGGCCATATTGCACAAAACGTGCCGTTACGTCTGCGCAACAAAAAGGAACAATCATGCGGCGAGGTCTACTTGGTCTACTTGGCGCGTTCGTGCTGGCAGCATGCGCGCTGCCGTTTGAGCCGGCCCCTGAGCCCACGCCTGCGCCGGCCCCGACGGTGGCGCGGCGCGCGCCAACCGCCGTGCCTGCCCCAACCGCCATTCGCTTCAACGTGACGCCGACGCCCGCGCCGGCCGATCTTCCCGTCGATCAGCCCGAGCATATTGCTGCCGCCGTGCCCGCCGCGCGCGACCAGGTGGCGCTGGCCGAGGCGTTCAAGGGCCTCGGCGACATCCCCAACGTCGCGCGCACCACGCCGCTTGACGTGAAGGTGGGCGACGTCGAAACCTTCTGGGTGGCCGACATGAGCAAGAACACCAACTACCAGGTGAAGGCCAAGCTGCGCTATGCCGGCCCGGTGGTGCTGATGTATGTCGACACCCAGCTCGACGTGAAGCAGGCCGACATCGAGCGCTCGGCCAAGGAGTTCGAGCAGCACATCTACGAGCGCGACCGCGCGCTGTTTGGCCACGAGCTTTCGCCCGGCATCGACGGCGACCCGCGCCTGACGATTTTGAATACCCCGCTGCAGGGCGCCGGCGGCTACTTCTCCTCGGCCGATGGCGTGGTGAAAGCTGTGAATCGCTTCAGCAACGAGCGCGAAATGTTTGTGATCGGCGTCAACTCCTACGGCCTTGGCAGCGACGCATATGGCTCGACACTGGCCCACGAGTTCCAGCATATGATCGAGTGGAATGTGACCCGCCGTAGCCCTAGCTGGTTCAACGAAGGCATGTCGACACTCGCCGAAGACCTGAACGGCTACATCGACGACGGCACGGCGCAAGTCTACCTGCAGGAGCCTGACCTGCAGCTGAATGCCTGGAGTCCCGACGGAGGCGTGGCCTATAGCCACTATGGTGCATCGCAGCTGTTTCTGCGCTACTTCTATGAGCAGTACAGCGGCGATCAGGGCGTTTCCGAGCTGATTGGCGCCGACGCCGGCAACAACCTCGACGTGTTCGCGCGCGTCGCAGCGCGCAAGCGCCCCGATATCAAGAGCTTCGCCGATGTATATGCCGATTGGGCGGTGGCGAATGTGCTGAACGAACCCTCGGTCGACGGCGGGCGCTACGCCTATAAGCTGCTGCCGGACAAAGCCGCAGTCGCGCCGTTTGCGCCGGGCCAAGCCACCGTGGCGCAGTTCGGCGCCGACTACTACGGCGACATGCGCGGCCCGTTGGCGGTCGACTTCGCAGGCGCCCAGACGGTCGGCCTCACCGGGGCGCGCCCGGCCGAAGGCAAGTACATGTGGTGGAGCAACCGTGGCGACGACAGCATCGAAACGCTGTCGCGCGAAGTCGACCTGAGTGGCGTGAAGTCGGCGACGCTGCAGTTTTCGGCGTGGTACGAGATCGAGCTCGATTGGGACTACGCATTCGTCGGCGTCTCGACCGACGGCGGCAAGACATGGGCGACGCTGAAAGGCCGCACCACCACCACCAGCAACCCGCAAGATCAGAACTTTGGCAACGGCCTCACCGGCGTCAGCGGCTCGCCCGGCGTCGAGACCGACAAAGGCGTGCGCGGCAAATGGGTCGACGAGCAGATGGATCTGACGCCCTACGCCGGAAAAAAGGTGCTGCTGCGCTTCTGGGTGGTCAACGACGCGGCCTATAATGCCCAGGGGCTGCTGCTCGACAACATTCGCATCCCCGAGCTGAACTACGCCGACGGCGCCGAGGACGGCGACGGGGGCTGGCAGGCGCAGGGTTTTGTACGCACCAGCGGCGTGCTGCCGCAGACGTGGGCGCTACGCCTGATCCGCGAATCCGGCGGCACAACCAGCGTCGAGCGCGTGCCCGTCGATGCTGCCGGGCGGGCGCACGTGCAGCTCGCCGAGGGCGAGCGCGGCACGCTGGCGGTAAGCGGCACCACGCCCTTCACCACCGAGCCGGCCAGCTATAGCCTGAGCACGCCGTAGCTGCCAGAGCCGATGCGGGCGACGCTACCCAATGCCCGCATCGGCCGTTTGACAAAGTCGGCAAGCTGATGTATCATACCGGGCGTCGGGGAATAACCGCAAGCCGAAGTGGCGGAACTGGCAGACGCGCTACGTTCAGGGCGTAGTGAGGGTGACCTCGTGGGAGTTCAAATCTCCCCTTCGGCACCAAGCGAAGCGGCTCGTGTATCATAGCAGAGCCGCGTCTCTGGGGAATAGTTTAACGGTAGAACGCCTGACTCTGGATCAGGTAGTTGGGGTTCGAGTCCCTGTTCCCCAGCCAACACCAAACAACCTAACCTGAGTTTAACTCAAGGTAGCACGGAAAGCGGCCTCGTAGTGGTAAAGCTACGAGGTCGATTTATTTGCTGTGTGCTGGCCGGCGTCATTCGAATGTGTCGCCGTGCAGGCACACAGGCGGCCCGCGCCAGGCCTGGCGCGAGCCGCCTGCAACTCGGAGCCTCTACGGCTCCTGGAAGCTCGGCTGCTCCCAGACGCGGTCGTTCAGGTAGCCGCGCACCTTGGTGATGTAGTCGTCGGCGGGTGGGGTGTGCCAGCGGCCGGCGAACCAGCGGCCCATACAGCCCCACGCGTCGCCTGCGGCGTATGCCTGGCCGCGCTCCACGTCGTTCAGCCACCACTCGTAGCCCTCGTAGCAGGCCCGCCAGATCGCGTAGGCGGCGTCGGCGTTGAACGCAGTTGAGCTTTCAATGCCAGGCCAGGCCGACTGCTCGTACGGGTAGCGGTTCTGCAAAACACCCCAGCTCTCGGGGCACTGGCCGGGCTGCCCGTCGGCGCCCAAGCCGTGGCCCGGCGCGCAGCGGCTCGCGTCGGTCGTCCAGTCGCCCTTGGTGCTCTGCCGCCACCACGACTCGACAGCGGCCTGGGCGCGTACCATATCCTCGTCGACACCCCACTTGCACGCGGCCCACTGCAAGATCTCGTCGGTGCTGCCGCTGAAGTTGCCGGTCACGCGCGTGGCGATCACGGAGTTGGCGCGTGGGTCGCCGCTGAGGAAGTTGTTCGCCAGCTGCTGCGAGCCGCGCGTGGCATTGTAGCCCGCGTTGACGCGCTTGTTCTCGGGCCGGCGCTTCACCGCCGCGGCGCACTCTGCGTCGCTGGGCAGCGCCGAACCGGGCGGCAGCGTGCTGAAATACCGCCCCGCGCCTGGCGTTGCAGTGGCGCTTGGCACGCTGGTAGGCTGGGGCGTGGCGGTTGGCCGCGGCGTGCTGGTTGGCGTCGCGGCTGGGCTGCTGGCGGCCGGGTACAGCTGGCTTTGCGGAACCACCTGCTTGGCCTGGCTGGCGCTCGACCACAGCAGCGCGACCGAGGCGTTGCCGGTGTTTTCGAAGTACTCGAGCGCAATCGTGTATTTCTGGCCGGCGGCTAGCGTGATCGTGCCTCGGCTCTCGGCCGAAGACTGGTTGCTCCACTTATTGATCAGCTGCTGGCCATTTACCCAGAGCCGCACGCCGTCGTCGGAGATTGTATAGAAGGTGTAGGTTTCGGAGAAGCGTGGCTGAACCTGGCCCTGCCAGCGCGCCGAGAACGTATCGGCGGCAATCGCGGCTGCCGGCGAGCCCGCGCCCCAGTTGAAGTTCACGCTCGCGTCGATGCGCGTCAGCTTTAGGCCGGTCAGGTCTTTATTGTCGTAGAACTGGCCGGTCAGGCCGCTGCCGGCGCTGGTGCTGGCTGCAACGCTGAGCTGGCCGGCAGCGTCGTTCCAGCTGTATAGCGTGCCCCAGCCGGGCGAGAACAGGCCGATCTTGATAGTGTACGTGCCCGCAGCGCCGCTGCTTGGCGCCGGCCAGCTAGCCTGAAACGTACGCTGCTGGCCAGCCGCAAACGCCTGGTTGTCCCAGGCTTGTTGAAAGACGCGCTGGCCGCTGGGGCCATACAGCTCCAGGTCGACAAGCATGGTGGTTGCGGTATCGCTTTTCGCCGTGGCGGTGAGCGTGGTTGTGGCGCCAGGCGCGACGGTGGACGGCGCGGCGCTGGCGCTGGTGCTGGTGCTGGCGGCCGCGCTCGTAGATGGCACGGCACCGATCAGCAGGGCGATCAGCGTGGCCATAAAGACGATGCGTTTCAAAAAGCGCTCCTTCAGCTGCGGTTCGCGGGCTGAACCTGCAGTGGTTAAAGGTTTTTTACCAGCGCTTTTATAGCACGCCGCAGTGGCCACATGCTACCGGTTTGTGCTCAGCCTGTGCTCAGATCGCCCATCTTCCTGCAGCGCCGCGATTGTGATGCGGTATCATTTTGGTAGTAGCAGGCGCTCGCTCGCTATATTCTCAAGCTAGCTTGTCAATACGTCTCACTTTTATGTGCCTTGCAGGTGTAGTTAGCCCACCAGCAAGACTTTTCCGTGGCGTGTGCTGCTCTCGGCTAGGCGCACTGCCTCGGCAATATCGGCCAGGTCGAACTCGGCCGCGACCGGTGCGCGCAGGGTGCCATCGGCGATCAGCGGGATGAGCTTGCCGAATAGGGCGACGCGCGCGGCCGGCGTGGTAGTGCGCAGCCAGTGTGCCAGCCACCAGCCCTGGATCGTGGCGCCGCGAAACAGCAGCGCGCCTGCGTCGAGCGTCAGCGGCTGGCCGCTGATCGCGCCGAACACCACCAGCATCCCGCCTGGCGCCAGCGCTTGTGCTAGCCGCGAGCCGCTATCGCCGGCCACCGAGTCGATCGCATAGCGCGCGCCTTTGCCGGTGATCGCGCGCACCCGCTCGACCACATCTTCATCGGCCTCGCAGATGATCTCGTCGGCGCCTGCGGCGCGCAGATCGTCGTATACGTCGCGCCGCCGCACGACGTTGATGCTGCGATAGCCCAGCCTCCGGCACAGCTGGATCACGAAATAGCCCACTGCCGAGTTAGCGGCGTTCTGCAGCACCCATGCCCCCGGCTCGACCCGCAGCGCTTCGTGCAGCAGCAGCCAGGCGGTAGTCGGGTTGGCGACCAGCATCGCGGCCGCGCGTATGTCGAGCTCCTCGGGCAGCGGCAGCAGCGCGTTCGCGTCGGCGGCCAGGTATTCTTGCCAGGTGCCGATTGGCCCGAGCGGCACGGCCAGCTGGCCAACGCGCAGCCCTTCAACACCCTCGCCCAGCGCTTCGATCACGCCCGCGCCCTCCATGCCCGGCGTGGCCGGCAGCCGCGGCAGAATACCGTATGCGCCGCGGATCTGAAAGAGATCGGATGGATTGATCGGCCGAGCTTGCAGGCGCAGCAGCACCTGCCCTGGCCGTGGCGTCGGCGTTGGCACATCCTCGACGCGCAATACCTCGGCCGGGTTGCCAAATGCCGTGTAGCGGATCGAACGCATTGAGCACCTCTTCTGATCAGCTTATACCAAAGTCGCTTGATTACTCACACTGTGGTGGGGGTTTGGGGGCGGCTTCGCTGCCCCAAATTTCTTTAGTATGCGGCCACCCGCGTTGCGGGCCACCAAACGCGCAGGCCCGCCGTTGCCGAGCCCGCGCCGATCATACCACGGATTGCAGGCCGATATGCTACGTGTGCGCGTGTAAAGAGTGTAAAGTCTTTCAATGTCTTTTTGTGCGATAGCGACGAGCGTTGACGTTCAGAATGCTTTCTGATATAATCGGCGCACGCGAATTTCCATATCACCGTTGCTCATCTTGCCGCCGCTGGCGGCCCCTGGCGAGCGACTACAGCCCTGAATGCCACCGGCTGGCCTGTGGTGCCGGCAATGGTGGCGTTTCCACACCGAGCCTAGTACAGCCAGGCGCCTTGTCGCGGCTTCTTGGTTTACAATCATTTGCGCGCCCTAGGCAAGCAAGCTATGGTGCGCACTGCTCTTTATACGAGGGGAGGTGATCGGCAGCGCAGAGACCGAATTCCTACATCTGCCCGCTGAGCAGACGCAGATTCTCCTATTGCGAAAGGAATGCTACATGCGACTCGCGCACGTTTCTTGGCGACGAAGTGCCGCCCTGGCGCTTCTGCTGGCCCTCCTGATACCGCTGCTGGCCGCTTGTGGCGGCAGTGCGCCAGCCACGACCGAGCAGCCCACCGCAGCGCCGGCTGCAGCCACCACTGCCCCCGAGCCCACTGCCGCGCCGGCTGCAGCCACCACTGCCCCCGAGCCCACTGCCGCAGCCGAGCCCACCGCCGCAGCCCCCGCCGCCGAGCCGATTGGCGGCCTCAAAGAAGACAATGGCCTTGCCGTCGCAAGCGTGACCGCGTGTGACGCGGAGTACGCCGGCCAGAAGTATGCCGGCCTGATCAAAGAGATCGCCGCCGTCGACAAGAGCACCGTGCGCTTCACGATGTGCTCGCCCGACCCGGCGTTCCTCGCCAAGGTCGCGTTCTCGTCGTTCGGCATCCAGCCGGCCGCGCATATCCAGGAGACTGGCGGCGGCGGCGATCTGCTCAATAAGCCGATCGGCACCGGCCCGTACGCGGTCGATTCGTGGACCAAGGGCGACAACGTTACCTTCAAGCGTAACGACAACTACTGGGGCGAGAAGGCCAAGGCCGCCACGCTGGTGTTCCGCTGGAGCACCGAGGCCGCGCAGCGCCTGCTCGAGCTCCAGTCGGGCACCGTCGATGGCATCGACAATGTGGCGCCCGACGATTTTGCCAAGGTGAAGGGCGACTCCTCGCTGCAGCTGATTGAGCGCCCGGCGCTGAACGTAATGTACGTCGGTATGAACAATACGTACAAGCCGTTCGACAACGAGAAGGTGCGCCAGGCGATCGCTATGGGCATCGACCGCGAGCGGATTGTCAAGAACTTCTACCCGGCCGGCTCCGAGGTTGCGAAGTACTTCACGCCCTGCGCCATCCCCAACGGCTGCACCGGCGATGAGTGGTATAAGTTCGACCCAGCCGCCGCCAAGAAGATGCTGGCCGATGCCGGCTTCCCGAATGGCTTCGACACCGAGCTGGCCTACCGCGACGTGGTGCGCGGCTACCTGCCCCAGCCCAACCAGGTGGCCGAGGACATCCAGGCCCAGCTCAAGCAGAACCTGAACATCAACATCAAGATCAACAAGATGGAGTCGGGCGCATTCCTGGCCGCGGCCAGCGCGGGCCAGCTGCAGGGCCTATTCATGCTCGGCTGGGGCGCCGACTACCCCGACCAGACCAACTTCCTCGACTACCACTTCGGTACGGGCGCCTCGAAGTCGTTCGGCGACAAGTTCGACGACCTCACCGCCGCGCTGAAGCAGGCCGCCGCGCTGGCCGGCGACGACAAGCGCAAGCCGGTCTATGAGCAGGCGAACAACCTCATTAAGAAGCACATCCCGATGGTGCCAGTTGCGCACGGTGGCTCGGCCGTGGCCTTCAAGGCCGACGTCAAGGGCGCGCACACCAGCCCGCTTGGCAACGAGATCTTCGCCCAGATGGATCCCGGCGGGCGCGATACATTCGTGTGGATGCAGAACGCCGAGCCGATCAGCATGTACTGCGGCGACGAGACCGACGGCGAGTCGCTGCGCGCCTGCAACATGGTGACCGAAGGGCTGTACGCCTACGAGAAGGGCGGCACGAAGTCGGTGCCGGCGCTGGCTACCGCCTGCGACCCGAACGCCGACCTGACCGTCTGGACGTGCAAGCTGCGCGACGGCGTCAAGTTCTCGGATGGCACGCCGCTGACCGCCAACGACGTGGTGACGACCTACTATGTGCAGTGGGACGCCGCGAGCCCGCTACACAAGGGCAACACCGGCGCGTTCGACTACTTCTCGGGCCTCTGGGGCGGTTTCATGAACCAGAAGCCGGCGAAGTAACACCGGTATTGGCCTGACGGCCCCAAGCCGAGCGCGTGCCGCGTGGCCTTATAGCCCCTGCGGCACGCGCTCCCAGCGCAACGGAACGCATGCAATGATTCAGTACATTGGCCGGCGAATACTTACCGCCATCCCTGTGTTACTCGGCGTCATGCTGGTGACATTCGCGATGGCCCGGCTCATCCCCGGCGGGCCGTGCGTTGCGATGCTGGGCGAAAAGGCCCGGCCGGAAGTGTGCGCCCGCTTTAATCAGGAGAAGGGCTTCGACCGGCCTATCCCCGTACAGCTGGCCGTGTATGCCCGTGATGTGTTCAGCGGCGACTTGGGGAACTCGATACGCTTTAACCGCGCGGTGACGCAGCTTATCGTCGAGCGCCTGCCGCTCACGATCGAGCTTGGCATCATCGCGCTAGTGATCGCCACGCTGATTGGCATTCCAGCCGGCATTTTATCGGCGATCCGCCGCAACTCCGCGATCGATGTCGGCACCATGGTCGGCGCGAATATCGGCGTCTCAATGCCGGTGTTCTGGCTCGGCCTGATGCTGGCTTACCTGTTCGCGCTGCTGCTGAAAGGCACGCCGCTGCAGCTGCCGCCTTCGGGCCGGCTGTCGGCAGGCATCAACCCGACACCATTTTTCACGCTGTATGGCTGGGCCGCGCCCAAAGGCTCGCTGCGGCTGGGCTTGTTGCAGTTTGCCGCCAACCTCTATATTTTCAACGCGCTGATCACTGGCCAGTGGGCAGTAATGGGCGATGCGCTCAAGCATCTGATACTGCCGTCGCTGGCGCTGGCCACCATCCCGATGTCGATCATTGCGCGCATGACCCGCGCCAGCATGCTCGACGTGCTTGGCCGCGATTATGTGCGTACCGCGCGGGCCAAAGGGCTCAGCGGCGTCAAGGTGATCATGGCCCACGCCTTCAAGAACGCGCTGCTGCCGATCGCCACGATCATCGGCCTGCAGCTTGGCGCGGTCTTCAGTGGCGCGGTGCTCACCGAAACGATCTTTGGGCTCGCGGGCGTGGGGCGAATGCTGTTCGAGGCGATTACGGCGCGCGATTATCCGGTGATACAAGGCTTTACACTGGTGATTGCCTTTGGGTATGTCGCCGTGAACCTGCTGGTCGATCTCTCGTATGTGTTCTTCGATCCGCGCATTCGACTTGAGTAGGTGACAATCTATGGCGACAACAACCACCGCGCCCGCAGCATCGGCACCGCTTACGCAGATGCGCGCTCCCGAAAGCCTCTGGCGCCAGGCGATCCGCGCGTTCTTTCGCCAGCGCTCGGCGGTGATCGGTCTGACGATCATTGTCTTGCTCGTGCTCGTCGCTCTGCTGGCGCCGTTGCTCGCGCCCTACAATCCCGAGCAGGTGCTGATCGGCATCGAAGATGTGCAGAAGCGCGCGGCGCCGTGCATTCACCTGCTCGGCTGCGCAGCCGACCAGCCGCAGCACATCATGGGCACCGATGGCAACAATCGCGATGAGTGGAGCCGGATCATCTACGGCGCGCGCGTCTCGCTGTATGTCGGGTTTCTGACGGTCGGCTTCGCGATTATCCTTGGCGTGCTGCTGGGCGCGCTTGCCGGCTATGTTGGCGGCTGGGTCGATAATCTGATCATGCGCGTGCTCGATGTGCTGCTCGCGTTTCCGGCGCTGCTCCTGGCGATCGCGATCGTCAGTGTGCTCGGGCCTGGCCTGATCAACGCCATGCTCGCGATTGCGATTGTGTCGATTCCGGCCTATGCCCGCGTGATGCGCGCCAGCGTGCTGGCCGTCAAGCAGGAAGAGTATGTGGCCGCCGCGCGCGTGGTTGGCGCTAGCCCTCTCGCGATTCTGCTGCAGCACGTGATGCCCAATGCGATCTCGCCGCTGATCGTGCAGGGTACGCTTGGCATCGGCACGGCCATCCTCGAGACGGCTGCGCTGTCGTTTCTTGGCCTGGGCGCTCAGCCGCCAACCCCGGAGTGGGGCTCGATGCTCAGCGCCGAGCGCAACCAGGTTTTCAGCGCGCCACACCTGGTGTTCTTCCCTGGCCTGGCGATCATGGTCAACGTGCTGGGCTTCAACTTGCTCGGCGATGGCCTGCGCGACGCGCTCGATCCGCGCCTGCGCCGCTAATACTACTTCATTTGAACACTGTTTTTTTAGTATGCCCTGCCCGGCAAAGCCGGGCAGGGCATACTAAAAAGAAATTCGGGGGGCGGCAAAGCCGCCCCCCGAAACCTCACCATACAGCAAGGGCATACCAAAAAGAAATTCGGGGGCGGCAAAGCCGCCCCCGAACCCCCGCCATATAGCGTGTGATC
>NZ_JAXLWP010000032.1:0-87478 GCF_046328425.1 Kouleothrix sp. | reverse complement strand
CTCCTAAGAAAAAGAAGTTTGGGGCGGCGAAGCCACCCCAAACCCCCGCCAAAGTGTAAGTAATCAGGGGAAGCTATGACAAACGAGCTATTTCAAGCGCTGGTGCTCGAACAGCGCGATGGCGCCACTGTCGCCGAGATCCGCTCGCTGGCCGCCGACGCGCTGCCAGCTGGCGATGTGCTGGTCGATGTGGCCTTTTCGAGCCTGAACTACAAGGATGGGCTGGCGATCACCGGCCGTGGCAAGGTCATCCGTCAGTTCCCGATGGTGCCGGGTATCGACTTCGCCGGCACCGTGGCCGAGTCGCAGCACCCTGGCTTTCAGCCCGGCGATGCGGTGGTGCTCACCGGCTGGGGCGTCGGCGAGCGCCACTGGGGCGGCCTGGCCCAGCGCGCGCGCGTGCGCGGCGACTGGCTGGTGCCGCTGCCGGATGGCCTGGACACGCGCGCGGCTATGGCGATCGGCACGGCCGGCTTCACCGCCATGCTGTCTGTGCTGGCGCTCGAGGCCCACGGGCTGGCGCCCGGCCGCGATCTGCTCGTCACCGGCGCGGCCGGCGGCGTGGGCAGCGTGGCGGTGGCCTTGCTGGCCCGCGCAGGCCACCGCGTGGTCGCGTCGAGCGGCCGCGCCGACGCCGCCGACTACCTGCGCAGCCTGGGTGCCGCCGAGGTGATCGGGCGCCTGCCGGCCGAGGGCCGCCCGCTCGAGAGCGAGCGCTGGGGCGGCGTGGTCGATACCGTAGGCGGGGCCACGCTGGCGGCGGCGCTGCGCGCCACGGCCTATGGCGGCAGCGTGGCTGCCTGCGGCAATGCCGGGGGCGCCGATCTGAATACCACGGTGTTCCCGTTTATTCTGCGCGGCGTCAATCTGCTCGGCATCGAGTCGGTTATGTTCCCCGCCGAGCGCCGGCCGGCCGCGTGGGCGCGGCTCGCCCGCGACCTCCCGGCCGATCTGCTTGAGCGTATGATCCACGATGCCACGCTGCGCGACGTGCCGGCGCTCGCCGCGGCTATTCTCGACGGCCAGGTGCGCGGCCGGGTGGTGGTGAACGTCGGCACCTGAGACCAAGCGGCGAAGCCACGTAGTGCAACATAATCTTAGGGCAAACGCTTGGCGCCCTCAGCCTTCGCCAGAGCGGTACTTTTTCATGTAATGGTGCTGAGAAGGTGGCGCAAAGCGCCACCTTCTCAGCACAAAAGAAAGCGAAGTACCATGCTGCCGCAGGCAGAAGGAGCCAATATCGCAGGTGACCGCGTTTGTCCTGTAATACCAAATTCGCTTGATTACTTACACTTTGGTGGGGGTTTGGGGGCGGCGAAGCCGCACCTTCTTATTGTGTTGCACTACGTGGCGAAGCCATGTAGTGCAACACACTCTATAAGTGATCAAACGGAGTTGGTATAAGTGAAAAAAAGAAAGGCATCAAACGGAGTTGCTATGATGTGCCGGCAGCCGCAGCCAGGTGGTATACTGTAGCGCGGTACCGCGACACAGTATGAAGGAATGTCTCATGAGCGAGCAGGAGCTGCCGCGCATCGCGATGGTGATAGTTGCCCACCCCGACGATGCCGAGTTTGGCTGCGCCGGGTCGGTGGCGGCGTGGGCGCGCGAGGGCTGGGAGATCTACTTTGTGATCTGCACCGACGCATCGGGCGGCGGCGCCGACGAGGCCACCGATGTCGGGCCGGCCGCGCGCAAGCAGATCACCGATACGCGCAAGGCCGAGCAGCGCGAGGCCGCTCGTATTCTGGGTGTCAAAGACGTGATTTTTCTCGACCGGCCCGATGGCTTGCTGCAGCCAACCATCGACTTGCGGCGCGATCTGGTGCGCCTGATGCGCCGCTACCGGCCGACCCGCGTGCTCTGCCAGTCGCCCGAGCGTACCTGGAAGCCAGCCTACCCGATCGGCCGCCATCACCCCGACCATCTGGCCGCCGGCGAGGCGACGATCGCCGCGCTTTACCCCGCCTGCCAGAACCCCTGGGATTTCCCCGAGCTGCTCGACGAGGGGCTGGCGCCACACAAGGTGCGCGAGCTGTATGTCATGGGCGCGCCCGAGATCAACCACGCCGTCGATATCTCGGCCACGCTCGACGCCAAGATCGCCGCGCTGGCGGCGCATGTTAGCCAGCTTGGCCCGCGCATGCCCGAGCTTGAGCCGCGCCTGCGCGCTTGGGCCGCCGAAACGGGCAAGGCCCACGAGATGGCCGCCGCCGAGGTGTTTCACCGCACCGAGAACGGCTAGCTCGCCGCGCCCGAAGGCCGGCGCGTCCCAGCCAAAAGCCCCGCCGATGCGCGCATCGGCGGGGCTTCGAGTTGCTATGCGAAATCGCGGCCGGGCCTTACGCCTCGTCGCCGTAGATCTCTTTCAACAGGCTGGGCTTCTTGGGCGCAGGCTTGTTCTTCTCTTCGCGGCGGCGCGCGGCGTCGGCCTGCTGGGCCTGGCTGCTCTGCAGCCGCTTCATGAAGCGGTCGACCTGCCCGGCGGTGTCGACGATGCGCTGCTCGCCGGTGTAGAACGGGTGGCAATGCGAGCAGATGTCGACGCGGATGTTCTGCCGGGTCGACTGCGTCGGCCAGTTAGTGCCGCAGGTGGTGCAGACGATCGTGGTGTTGAACACCTTCGGATGAATAGTATCTTTCACGGAAATTCTCCAGGTTGTAAGTTAGGCCGCCGCGCTCTCGGCCGCCGGCGCGCTGTAGACGCTCACCTGCCGCTGCGTGCGCGAGTAGTGCTCGAACGTGACGACGCCCTCGACCATCGCGTAGATCGTGTGGTCGCGGCCGAGGCCGACATTCACGCCAGGCTTGATCTTCGTGCCGCGCTGGCGCACAATAATTTCGCCGGCCTGCACGTGCTGGCCGCCATAGCGCTTCACGCCCAGCATTTTCGGCTTGCTGTCGCGGCCGTTGCGCGAGCTGCCGACACCTTTTTTATGCGCCATTATTGCCTCCGTTATCATACGCGGTGCGCCGCGGGTTTGCTCTCACACCTGGCCGCTAGCCGACGATCTGGCTGATCGATACCGTGGTGTACTGCTGGCGATGGCCCGTCCGCCGGCGGTAGCGCTTCTTGTTCTTGTACTTGAAGACGATGATCTTATCGCCCTTGTCGGTGCCGACAACTTTTGCCAGCACTTTGGCGCCCGCCACAACCGGCGTGCCAACCGTGGGCGTGTCGCCGCCGACCATCAGCACTTCGCCAAGCTCAACCTGGCTGCCAACCTCGGCGTCGAGCAGGGCGATCTGAAGTACTTGGCCTTCTTCGACGCGGTACTGCATCCCGCGATCACGAATAATTGCGTACACGACGCAGCTCCTCAATACTGGCGTGACCGGGGCGCATCGTCCGCCCCCGAAACGTTCTTCACACGAAAAAAGAGTGGACCAGCCACTCTCTGGATGGAGAGCCCTCGCATCAGACTGCGCCTGATTATAGCAAAGCGTGCCGGCTCTGTCAAATTGGTTGGGCGCTACAGCTCGCTCGAGTAGAGCCGCATATCCTGCAGGCGCAGCCGCAGCGCCAGCGCGCCGGCGAGGTTGCGCATGATTCGGTAGCCGATCGCGGTGTCGGCGTCGCACAGCGCCAGCAGCTGCTGCCGCCCGAAGGCCATGAGGCGCGCGCCGTGCGGGCCGGCGCGCAGCTCGGCCGAGCGCACGCCCCCGTCGATCAGCGCCAGCTCGCCGCAAGCCTGGCCGATCTGGAGCGTCGCGATCCGGCGCGGCGTGCTCACAGTATCGCCGATCGAGGCCGGGTCGAGCCATACCTCCACCGCGCCGCCGCCCACGACATACAGCTCGTCGCTGTGCTCGTGCTCGTCGCACACGATCTCGCCGGCAGCAAATGCGCGCATCCGGCCGATCGCCGCCAGGCGCGCCAGCTGGTCGGGCGCGAGCCCATCGGCGATCTCCGAGCCGCCCAACGCCTGGCTGGCAAACTCAACAAACGCCGGATCCTGGCTGATCGCGTCGAGATCGGGCACAAGCGCGTCGTTGTTCGATTGCAGTTCGACACCAGGCATGGCGGCCTCCGGCAGGTGCAAGACGATAGCGAGATCTATGAAAAGTATACCATGCTCGCTATTGGCCCGCCAGCCCTTTCAGCACCATGAGGCCACGCGCAAGCTGAGTGTCGTCGCTGTGCAGCAGCGCCTGGGCGTCGAGGTTGGCGGCGTTGGCCGGCGTCAGCGGCGTGGCCTCGGGTGCTAGCGCCACTAGCTCGTCGGGCGCGATGCCCTTGCCGCGCACCACCTGGCCCTTGGGCGTGAGCCACTGCGTCGTGCCGATGCGCACTTGCGCGCCGTCGTTAAGGTTGTATGTGCGCAGCACCGTGGCGGTGCCGAAAGTCGGCTCGCCAATCAGCCGCGCGCGGCCCGCATCCTTCAGCGCGCCGGCCAGGATCTCGGCCGAGCTGGCGCTGTTGTTGTTCACCAGCACCACCAGCGGCAGGCTGGTGGCCAGGCCGCCGGCGCTGGTTTTGTAGGGCGTCTGCTCGCCCGCGCGGTTCTGCTCGATCAGCACCGTGGTGTCGGCCGGCAGGAACTGGCTGGCCACGCCAACCAGCTCGTTCACGTAGCCGCCGGGGTTGTTGCGCAGATCCAGCAAAATCGCCGTGGCGCCCTGCGCCTGCGCGTCGGTCAGGGCCTGCTTGATCTCGTCGCTCGAGCGGTCGGCGAATTGGGTCAGGCGAATCATCGCGACCTTGTCGGCCAGCATGCGCCAGCTCACGCTGGGCGAAACGATCTCGGCGCGGGTGATGGTGATATCAACCGGCTGAGTTTCGCCGGTATGCTGGATCGTCAGCGTGACACTGGTGCCCTTGGGGCCACGCACGCGGCTGCGCAGCTCGGAGACGGTGATGCCGTGGACTTCCTGGCCGTCGACTTTCAGGATGGTGTCGTTGGGCCGCAGCCCGGCTTTTTCGGCCGGCGAGCCTTCCATCGGCTGCACGATCAGCGGCTGGCCGTCTTTCACATCGATGTATGCGCCAATGCCTTCGAACTTGCCCGAAAGCTCGGCGCGCTCGGATTGGGCCGCCTCGGGCGAAAGATAGCGTGTGTGCCCGCTGTCGCCGAGCGAGTCGAGCATGCCCTCGATCGCGCCGTCGATCATTTTGCTCGGCACTGCGGCGCTTGGGTCGACATACTCGTCGCGCGCGAGGTTCCAGCTCTTCCAGAAGTTCTCGAAGCTGGTGCAGATCTCGGGCGACTCGGGGCAGGTGGTCGGGCCGCGCAGCCACTCGCCGGCGAAGTAGCCGCCGCCTAGGCCGATCGCCAGCGTGAGCGCCAGCATTGGCACTACCAGCCAGATCGGCAGCTGAATTCGCACGATGTTCGATACCAATTGGCGCATAGTATGTATCAGGTGGTTGCCTGCTCCTTGGTCTGCTCGAACGGGGTAAGGCGCCAAACTGCGCCTAATCTTTGATGGCGCGGTTTTTCCGCGCGCCGCACGGAAAAACCGCGCACAGTAGCTTTAGTAGTATACCATCGGGCATGGTGTTTTGGATGAATGGATGGTGAGCCGGCTATTCGCCGAAGCGCGCGGGCGCGGCGCCGCGCAGGCCATTGCGCCACGCCTGCGCATCAAGCGGGCGCTTGCCGGCCGGCTGCACAATCAACAGCTCGAGCGCGCCCGCGCCGCAGGCCACCATCGCCGCGCCCGCCCGCGCCAGCAGCGTGCCGGGCGGCTCGGCCCCGCGCCAGCCTGGCTCGGCGCGCGCCGCGATGACCTTGAACGGCTGCCCGCCCCAGTTGGTCTGCGCGCCAGGCCATGGGTCGTAGGCCCGGGTCATGCGCTCGATCTGCTCGGCCGGCGCGCTCCAGTCGATCGCGCCGTCGCTCTTTTGCAGCATTTTGCAGTAGCTGGCCTGCGCGTCGTCTTGCGGCGCAGGCGCCAGGCTGCCTGCGGCGAAGCCCGCCAGCGCGCCCAGCAGCAGCTGCGAGCCAAGCTCGAACAGCTGGTGCGTAAGCGGCAGGTTGCGCGCGTCGGGCGGCAGCGGCACGCGCTGCTGCGCCAGGATCGGCCCGCTGTCCATCTTCGCGTCGAGCAGCATCACTGTGACGCCAGTCTCGGCGTCGCCGTTGAGGATGGCGGCGTGCACTGGCGTTGGGCCGCGGTAGCGCGGCAGCAGCGAGGGATGGATGTTGAGGTAGCCCAGCGGCGGGAGGCTCAGGACGTGTTTGCGCAGGATCTCGCCGTAGGCCGCCACGACGCCGGCGTCGGGCCGCCAGGCGGCGATCTGCTCGGCGGCGGCTGGGTCGCGGAGCGTCTCGGGCTGGATCACCGGGACGCCCAGCTCGGCGGCGGCCCGCTTGACAGGCGGCGGCTCGGGCGCGCGGCCGCGCCCGCTCGGCCGGTCGGGCTGCGTCACCACACCTACCAGCTGGTAGCGCGGGTCGCTTGCGAGCGCGCGTAGTGGGATGGCCGCATACTCGGGGGTGCCCAGAAAAATCACTCGCATACGATCAAACCCTTTCAAGGCGCTATTGCATCCGCCGCTCGGGCTGTAGTATAATGCAACAACGCGGCGCGGCATAGCGCAATCTGATGCGTCGTTCCGTCGGTAAATAGTATAGCGTTCTTGCGCGGCGATGGGGGCGCGCTGCAACCACCTCAGGCGTCGGTATCGGCCTGCGAGCAACCAAATTCCCGTGAAGAGATAACGCCGTCGCGCTTCGCTGCGCCGCACTAGCCTGCAAGCAATGCCGGCCGTGGCGCAGAATCTGCAATATCGGCGTATGCGCTCTTGCGGCGCCGGGCTCGTGCCTGGCGGCGCGCTTCGTTGTCAGTTGCTGCTCCATACCAATCACAAGCATATTAAGGGAGGTCTGAATGGCTATCAAAAACGTCGCAACCTCTGCCGTTCTGGGTCTTCTGTTCGTTTCGCTGGTCGTGATCTATCTCCTGATCCCCACCAATAACCTGGTGCTGTTTTTGTCGGTGCTGATCATGCTGGTGAGCCTGATCGTCGCCCAGAGCCGCAGCTGGCGCGAGATCGGCGTGATGGCCGGGTTTGCCGCGCTGATGTCGCTGGTGGCCGCCACGCTGCTGGGGCGCGCGCTGTTTGGCACCTTCGGCACGGTGCTGGGGCCGGTGGTGTGGCTGCTGGCGCTGCTGGCCATGTTCTCGTGGACGCAGCGCAACATGCTCACGGTGCCGCGCGAGCGGGCGATCCTGATCGCCAACCGCTACACCGGCGCGGTGCGCGAGGCCGACGGCCCAATTGCGCCGCCGCTGGCGCCGGGCGTCGAGGTGAAGCTGGCCGAGCTGCCGCTGTATGAGCTGAACAGCGATGTGCAGATCGACAAGATCAACACCCGCGCGCGCCATAATGTCGACATGATCAAGGTGCACCTTGAGTACCGCGTGCGCGATAAAGAGGGCCGCAAGGTGCTCAGCGGCATCCCCAACCGCAGCCAGGCCGAGGCCAAGGTCGCCGACGAGCTGAAGAAGCCGCTCGGCGAGGCCCGCCAGGAGGTGGTGTACTGGGAGAAGCTGATCGACCGCCAGATGCAAGCCGAGGCCGAGGATGTTGTGCGCGCGGTGATCTTCAATAATGTCACCGCCCAGAATGTGATCGAGATCTACAATAACCGCGAGGCCTTGGCCGACATGGTGCGCGAGCGTCTGAGCGGGGCGGTGCGCCGCTGGGGCATCGAGCTGCTGGCCGTCGACTTCGAGCGAATCGACTTCAACCCCGATATCGCCAAGGGCATCAACAAGGCCAATGTTCGCGAAGACGAGACGCTGCTCGAAAAGATCAAGGCCGAGCGCGAAGCGACGCGTATTCGCCTCACCGGCACGGCCCAGGCCGAGGCCGAGGCGGTGCGCGTGGCCGAGATGGTGAAGGCGCTGCGCGAGACTGGGGTGGAGCTTTCGCCCGAGGCGCTGCGCGACATCGTGGTCGACGCCATCCACGCTGCGGCCGACGCCTATATCGATAACGGTGTGCTTCGCTCCTAGAGCGGCGCTGCGGCGCTGAACGCCCATGGCACAGCCAAACACAACCGAGGTGGCCGACGTGGTGGTGGTGGGCGCGGCGTGTCTCGATATCAAGGGCCGCATCGCCGGGGATGTGGTGGCCGGCACCTCGAACCCCGGCGATGTACGCATCAGCGTGGGCGGGTGCGCGCGCAACGTGGCCGAGAACCTGGCGCGCCTAGGTATGCCAACCGCGCTGCTGAGCGTGGTGTGCCAGGACGATTTCGGGCATATCATCGTGCAGCAAACCGAGCGGGCCGGTGTGAATACCGACCACATGCTGATGAGCTGCGAGCAGCACTCCGCGGCGTATATGGCGCTGCTCGGCGCTGGCGGCGCGCTGGTGGTGGGCATCGACGATACCGCAGCGGTGGCGGCGCTGACGCCCGGCTACATTCACGATCACGCCGAGCTGCTGGCGCAGGCGCGCATGGTCGTGATCGACGCGAATGTGCCGCTGCCGGCGGCCGAGGCGCTGCTGGCGATCTGCGGCGCCGCTGGCGTGCCAGTTGCGCTCGACCCGGTGGCGTATGGCCTGGCGGTGCGCTACCGCGAGCTGATTGGCGCGTTCTACCTGGCCGTGCCCAACGCCGTCGAGGCGCAAGCGCTGACTGGCCTGCCGGTTTCAACCCCCCAGCAAGGCGCGCTGGCTGCCAAGCAGCTGATCGCGCAAGGGGTTGAGATCGCCATTATTACGCTTGGGCTCGATGGCCTGGTGTATGCCACCGCCGACTCCAGCGGCTATGTGCCAGCCCTGAAAGTCGAGGCCGTCGACCCGACCGGCGCAGGCGATGCGCTGACTGCGGCGGTGGTGTATGCCCTGCTGAACGATATCCCTGTCGATGATGCTGTGCGCCTGGGTGTCAGCGCCGCGACACTGACGATCGACTCGGCCGACACTGTACGCCAGGATCTCAGCCTGGAAAGCCTCTATGCCCAGCTGGTCATCTAGCTAGGCTTGTACAGGCTTATGCAGAAGTTATGAGTTACAAGCGATGAGTTTTGAATTACAACGCTTCCATTACAACTCAAAACTCAAGACTCAAAGCTCAAAACTTTTAACTCTATGACACGCATTCTGATAGCGGACGACGAGTTGACCGTTCGGCAGTTGCTCGAGCTGGTGTTGACCGGTCAGGGGTATGAGGTTGCATTGGCGGCGAATGGCGCTCAGCTGGTGCGTATGGCCCAGGAACGCGTCCCCGATCTGGTGTTGGTCGATCTGATGATGCCCCAGCTTGACGGTTACGAGGCCATCCGGCAGCTGCGCAACGATACCCGCACTGCCCACCTGCCAATGCTGATCCTGACAGCTAAATCGACCCTTGACGATGTTGTGACCGGGTTTGAGACCGGCGCGGACGATTATATTACCAAGCCGTTCAATATTCCCGAGCTGCTCGCGCGGATCAAAGGGCACCTGCGGCGCGCCTCGCAACAGCCGGTGCGCAACCCGCTGACTGGCTTGCCAGGCAATGTGCTGCTGACCGAAGAGCTGAAATACCGGCTGAGCCAGCCCGAGCAATTTGCGTACCTGTACGTCGATCTCGATAATTTCAAAGCGTTCAACGATACCTACGGCCCGGCGCGCGGCGACCGGGTGATCAAGCTGTTGGCCGAGGTGCTGTCCGAGGCGGTCGATGCGCACGGCACCGGGCCGGATTTCATTGGGCATATCGGCGGCGACGATTTCGCGGTGCTGACGACCCCGGCGGTGCTCGATGAGCTGTGCGCGGCGATCATCAGGATGTTCGACGAGCGCGTGCGCCTGCTGTACGACCCCACCGATCTCGCTCGTGGCTACTTGCAGGGTATCGATCGCCAGGGGGTCATGCGGCGCTTCCCGCTGATCACGCTGTCGATTGGCGTGGCTACCAACCGCAACCGGGCATTTGCCGATTATGAAGAGCTTAGCCGGGTGGCGGCCGAGATGAAGCAGTTTGCTAAGCAGGAGCCTGCCAGCTCGTACGCGGTGGATGTGCGCGGCGAGCGCGAGGCCGATGTGCCGGCCGAGCGGCGCGGCACCAAGCTGCCGGTGGTGCTGCTGGTGGCCGGCAATGCCCAGCCGCGCAAGACGCTGCGGCCGGCGCTGCACCAGAGCGGCTACCGGGTGCTCGAGGCTGCTGGCCTGCTCGAGGCGAATGTGCTGCTCTCGCAGGTGCCCGAGCTCGATCTGATCGTCGCCGATGTGCAGCTGGGCGATCAGCTGTGGGAGCTGGCCGCCTCGCTGCAGACCGATATGCCGGGCGTGCCGCTGCTGGCGCTTGTCGCCGACGAGCGCGACGAAGCCGCGGCGCGGGTGCACGGGATCACGGCGTTCGTGCGCCAGCCCTTTCAAATCGAAGATTTTCTCGCGATCGTTGCCCAATCGCTACGTCGCCAGGAGTGAACGCGTTGACGAAAAGCAGGATTGAGCTATGCCATCCCAGTACCTGATTGCGCTGCTGCTGGTTCTGATCGTGTTGGTTGTCCTCCTCGTGGCTCGAACGTCGCTGGCGAGCCAGTTCCACCGCCTCCGGCGACGCCTGTTCCCCCCTCCCCAGCCCCCGGCAAACACCGGTGTCACTATCATCCAATCCAACGGCGAAGAGTACGCGGTTCCACCCGAGCCCGCGCCGGCCGCGAGCCTGGCCGATCGCGCGCTAGCGCTGGGCCGCCAGCGCGCGCTGGTGCTGGTTGTCGTGGTGGGCCTGCTGGCGCTGCTGGCTGCGTGGCAGCTGTACCGGCTTGCTGCGGCACCAGCTGGCGGTCAGTTCGTCGTGCTGGTGGCGCCGTTCCACGAGCCCGGTGGCGCAGTGGGGCAGACTGGCCGCGAGGTCGCGGCTGCGCTGGCTGCGGCGCTGCCGAACGATACCGGCGGGCGGGTGGCCGCTCGCACGATCGCCGACCCGCCCGCCGACGCGGCAGCCGCGCTCGATCTGCTGAGCCGCGAGAATGCCGATGCGCTGGTGTGGGGCGATATTGCGGCGGGCGGGATGCTCGACCGCGCCACGCTGCAGCCGGTGCTGACGTACCGGCCGCGTGGGCCACTGGCCGCGCTTGGCTGGGACGGCTACGCCGGGCGCTTCGCCATGCCAACCGACTATGTGCTTGCGAGCAGCCCGATCAACGGCCAGGCGGTGCTGCGCGACCTGCTCGGGGCGCTGGCCGACTACGACGCCGGGCGGCTCGACCCGGCCTTTGACGGGCTTGGCCGGCTGATGAGCGACTACTCCGCGCTGGCGCCGACGCTGCCGCGAGCGCTGCGCGGCAATATCCTGTGGGCGCGCGGCGAGTTTCAGCAAGCTACCGGCGAGTACCAGGCCGCGCTGCTGGGCGTGTCGAGCGAGCGCGGCGCGGCCCAGTCGGCACTTCTGTACAACAACCTCGGCGCGATTCAGCACGACGCCGGCGATACTGCTGGCGCGGCAGCGTCGTTCGAGCAGGCGATCCAGGCCCTGCAGGGCCATGACCTGAGCGTGCTGCGCTACAACCTTGGCCTCCAGGCGCTGAGCAGCGGCAACACAGCCGATGCGGTCGTGGCGCTTGAGATCGCGCGCTCGCCGGATCTGCTGGGCGGCGCGAACCCGCCCGCCGCGCTGCTGCTGGCGCTGGGCGAAGCCTACCGCCAGAATGCGCAGTTTGAGCAGGCCAGCGCGGCAATTGCCGCCGCCGAGCGCCAGGCCGCTGCCGATGCCGCCGGCACAACCGCCGACATGCGCAATAGCGTCAGCGCGCGCCTGCAGGCCGATGCCGAAACCCAGCGCGCACTGCTCGCGCTGGCCCAGAGCGCCGGGGCGCGCGGCCCGCTGCTGTGGGAACTGCTTGGCAATAATGTGCGCCCGACGCGCGAGCTCGAAAGCGCGCGTAGCGATCTTGGGCGTGCAGTGGACGACACCCAGGTGGCCGCGCAGCTGTGGACACGGCTTTCGACGACCAAGGATGCCGCCGGCGAGCCGATCAGCGGGCAGGTGGCCATCAACCAGGCGCAGCAGGCCCAGGAGCAGCTGCGCGAGCGCCAGCGCTGGCAGGCGCTGGTGGAGCTGGCGCGCGGATCGCTGCAAAGCGCGCAAAAGCCTGGTGGCCTGGCGTCGGTATGGGCGGCGCTTGTCGGCGATCGCTCGCCGGTGGGCCGCGGCCGCAGCATCCTTGAAACTTTGCTCAAGAGCCAGCCCGGCGATGTCGATACGCTCGTGCTGCTGGGCAACAGCGCGCTGCTGAGCGGCAACAACGACGACGCGCTGGCGCAGTTCAACCGGGCGGCCGCGCTGGCTCCCCGGCGCCCCGAGCCGGCGTATGGCCAGGCGCTCGCGACGCTGCCATCCGATCGCGCCCGCGCCAAGCAGCAGATGGCCCAGGCAATTGCAAACAACCCGGCATTCTTCCCAGCGCGCCAGCGGCTGGCCGTGCTGGCCGAAGAGGATCGCGAGTGGGCCGCCGCCGCCGAGCAGCGCCGCTGGCTGGCGCAGAACCGCCCAAGCCTGCAGAACACGCTCGCGCTGGCCGCAGTGCTACAGCAGATCGGGCCGGGCGGTGCTGCCGAAGCCGAGCAGATCCTGCTGCCGCTCGCCAACCAGAATAACACCGAGGCGATGATCGCCCTCAGCGCGCTGTACGAAAAGCAGGGCGACGCCGACGGCGCGCGCCAGCTGCTTGAGCGCGCTCAGCAGGCCGCGCCGAATAGCTCGGAGGTGGCCTACCAGTATGGCCAGCTGCTCGAGCGCCAAAAGAACCCCGACGGCGCGCTGGCTGCATACAGCCACGCGATCGACCTGGACTCCGGCAATGTGCCGGCGCGCCTGGCGCTGGGCCGGCTGTACGCCGACCGTGGCGAGCCCGTCCAAGCCGGCCAGCAGTACCAGGTAGCGCTGAAAGCGGGCGCGAGCGATCCGCGCGAGCTCCAGCACGTGGGCGATGTGCTGCTGGCGAATGGCGAGTACGATGATGCCGCCACCGCGTATCAGAACGCAATCGACTCAATGAAGACATCCAACGCCGCGCTGGCGGCCGGCGATAGCGCCGAGCCGCAGGTTGAGCTCGCCGACCTGTACCATGGCCTGGCGCAGGCCAACCTGAAGCGCAACCTGCTCCCGGCAGCCGAGCAGGCCGAGCTCGAGGCGCTGAAGCTGCGCAGTGCGTTCCCGGCGGCGCTGGTGGGCCTTGGCGATATCGCGCTGCTGCGCGGCAACTCTCCGGTGGCCGCCCAGCAGTACGATGCCGCGCTGAAGCTCGACGCTAACCTCGTCGATGCCTACATTGGCCTGGGGCGCGCCCAGGGCGCACAGGGTAACTGGGCGACGGCGCTGGCGCACTTCAACGACGCCGCGCGCATCAAGCCCAAATCGCCCGAGGCGCACCTGTGGATCGGCGAGGCGCTCGTCCGCCCGCCGAACTCCAACCCGCAGGCCGCGATCGACCAGTACGTGCAGGCGTTGGCGCTGCGCGAGAACCGCTACCCCGAGGCTTACTTCGGGCTGGCCCAGGCGCAGATCGCCGCCAACCGGCCCGATCTGGCCGGCGAAAACCTGGCGCTGGCGCTGCAGCTCAAGCCGAACTACCCCGAGGCGCTACTGCTGCAGGGCAAGCTGAACGAGCAGCTTGGCAACGACAGCGCGGCGCTTGACTCATACACCCGCTCGATCAAGGCCGGCGGCCAGCTCGCCGAGCCATACTACCGCCGCGCACTGCTGTATATGCGCACCGACCAGCTCGATAGCGCGGCGAGCGACCTTGGCTCGGCGCTCAAGATCCAAGAGAACTTTTCCGAGGCGCACTACTGGCTTGGCCGCGTGTACCTGGCGCAGAGCAAGTTCAAGCAGGCGCGCGACGAGCTGGTGCTGGCGGTGAAGTATCGCGCGAATAGTTTCGCCGACGCGTACTTCTACCGCGGGCTGGCCGAAGAGCAGCTGGGCCTGCGCGAAGACGCAGTGCAGTCGTATCAGACGGCGCTCGAGCAGGATGGCAACGCCGCGTGGGTCGGCGAGGCGCGTGGCGCCGTGGCGCGGCTAAGCCAGCCATAGCTATCCGGCGCATTGGGCTATCGATCTGTGCCGGCGCGAGAACCAAAATCGGCAACGCTACGTAGTTCCAATTCGGCAAGGATGCAAAGGAGCAGGCCATGTCGCTTCTCGAAAACCAGCAGCATCTCGCGCCGGTGTGGGCGCGCTACACCGATATTATGGTCGAGCGCGGCGAGGGCGCGTGCCTGTACGCCGCCGACGGCCGCAGCTATCTTGATTTCACCTGCGGCATTGGCGTCACGAATACCGGCCACTGCCACCCGCGCGTGGTGGCGGCCATTCGCGAGCAGGCCGGGCTGCTGCTGCACGGCCAGGCCAACATCGTCTACCACCGCCCGATGCTCGAGCTGGTGGGCGCGCTACGCGAGCTGGTGCCGCCCACGCTCGACACCTTTTTCTTCAGCAACAGCGGCGCCGAGGCGGTCGAGGCCGCGGTGAAGCTCGCGCGCCAGGCCACCGGACGCACCGACGTGATCGTGTTCGGCGGGGGGTTCCATGGCCGCACGGCCGGGGCCATGGCGCTGACGTCGAGCAAAGGCAAGTATCGCGGCGGCTACGCGCCACTACCTTCGGGCGTGCATATCGCGCCGTACGCCTACTGCTTCCAGTGCGCAGTGGCGCGCGCTGCCGGCAAAAACACTGGCGCGATCTCGGCGGCGGCGCCGGCTACCGCCGAGTGCTGCGGCGAACCGCTGCGCCAGGTGCGGCATATTCTTCAGACGGAGACGGTGCCCGAAGATATCGCGGCAATACTGGTCGAGCCGGTGCTGGGTGAGGGCGGCTATGTCGTGCCACCGGCGTCGTTTCTTCAAGGGCTGCGCCAGATCTGCGACGAGCATGGCATCCTGCTGATCGCCGACGAGGTGCAAACCGGCTTTGGCCGCACCGGGTCGTTTTTCGCGGTCGAGCAGTTCGGCGTGACGCCGGATATTCTGATCATGGCCAAGGGCCTGGCGTCGGGGCTGCCGCTCTCGGGCATCGCGTCGCGGCGCGAGCTGATGGACCGGTGGCACCCTGGCTCGCACGGCGGCACCTACGGCGGCAATGCGGTGGCGTGCGCGGCGGCGGTTGCCACGATCGCCGCGATCGCCGAGGATCGGCTGGTCGAGAACGCGGCGCGCCTCGGGGCCGTGCTGAAGCAGGAGCTCGCCGCGCTACAGGTGCGCAACCGCGCGATTGGCGATGTGCGCGGGCTCGGGCTGATGATCGGCGTCGAGCTTGTTCGCCCCGACGGCGGCCCCGACGCGGCGCTGTGCAAGCGCGTGCTGGCCGGCTGCCGCGAGCACGGGCTGCTGCTGCTCAACTGCGGCTCGTACGACAACGTGGTGCGCTTCATCCCGCCGCTGGTGGTGAGCGACGAGCAGGTACGCCAGGCCGTGCGGATCTTCGAGCAGGCGCTGGCTGGCTGAGTGTTGAGTTCTGGGTATTGGGTTGTGGCTTGTACACTCCACGGGCCGTATCAGGCCAGTATTCTCTGGTAGGCACAGCTGAGTCGTAGCGGCTAGCGGTTCGTCACGGTGGTTTTGGCGCGGAGGCGTGCCGGAGGGCGCAGCCCCCTCTGCAGCTGCCCCGCCAAGCCATGTGGCCGACCGCTAGTTATAGAAGAATATGGCAACGCCGCAAGAAATGAAGGCAGTTCTTCAATCCTTTCAGTCGCAGCGCCTGCGCCGCGACCACGCCGACTTGGCGGCCGAACCGCAGTACCACGAGATCGCCGAGTTCTTTTTCGACGAAATGTACGGGCCGCGTGATTTCAAGGCGCGCGACGAGCAGGCCCACCGGCTGCACCAGTTCGTGCACCTCGCGCCGGGGCTGAACATCGGCGATGTGCAGAATGTGCTCGAGCTGCTCGACCTGACGAATATGCTCGACGATCTGGTTGTGCAGCGGCTGAACCAGCTGGGCGCGCCGCTCGACTTCGACGAGCCGCTGTACGAGCGCGCATACCGCGAGGCCGACAACTATAGCGATCGCGTGCACCAGATCGAGCTGGCGCGCCACGCGCTGTACAATGTGTACCGCATGGCCAAGCGCCCGCTCATCGGCGCGGTGCTCAACCGCACCCACGGCCTGGCCCAAACCGTCGGCATGGCCGATATCCACCGCTTCCTGCGCCTCGGCTTCAACTCGATCCAGTCGGTGCGCGACATCCACCGCTTTGTCGAGACGGTGTGCGTGCGCGAGCAGGATCGCCTCGATCGGATCTACGACGTGTAGCGCGCCTGGCAAGGCTGGCTGGAGCCACTACGCTTCACATAGCCACAAAGACGCAAAGAATATGCTGTTGCAGCGTGCCTTCGAGACTTTGTACCTTTGCGGCAAACGTCCTACGATCACCGTATTTGAAAAGCATCAGAACCTACGTAGCTGCGCTGTTCGGCTTCCTGAAGCCGTGCATCAGTGCCTGCGGCAGCACGGTGCTTTTTGATATCATGTGTCCAATTTCCGCGCGCAGCGCGGAAATTGGACACGTCCACAAGGAAAGTACCACTCTGCCGAAGGCTGAACACGCCAACTGCGTAAGCCCTAAGTATGATGGCTAGACCTGGCTTTTCAGCAGCGCCAGGTCGGCGTCGACCATCATATTGACGAGCTGCTCGAACGAGGTTTCGGGCTTCCAGCCGAGCGTGGCGCGGGCCTTGGAAGGGTCGCCCACCAGCAGATCAACCTCGGCGGGGCGCATGAAGCGCTCGTCGACCGCCACGTACTTGCTGTAGTCGAGCCCGGCGCGGCCGAATGCCAGCTCGCAAAACCGCCGCACCGACTGCGTCTGGCCGGTGGCGATCACATAGTCGTCGGGCTGCTCCTGCTGAAGCATCATCCACATCGCCTGCACATAATCGCCAGCGAAGCCCCAGTCGCGCTGCGCCTCGAGGTTGCCGAGCCGCAGCTCGCTGTCGAGCCCGAGCTTGATCCGCGCGACGCCATTGGTGATCTTGCGCGTGACGAACTCCAACCCACGCCGGGGACTCTCATGATTGAACAGGATGCCGCTGCTCGCGTGCATGCCGTAGCTCTCGCGGTAGTTCACGGTGATCCAGTGGCCGTACACCTTGGCCACGCCATACGGGCTGCGCGGGTAGAACGGCGTGGTTTCGCGCTGGGGCACTTCCACTACCTTGCCGAACATCTCGGAAGAGCTGGCCTGGTAGAAGCGAATGTCGGGGTCGACGATGCGGATCGCGTCGAGCATGCGCGTGACGCCGAGCGCGGTGGTTTCGCCCGTGAACACCGGCTGGCCCCACGAGGTCTGCACGAACGATTGTGCGGCCAGGTTGTACACCTCCTGGGGCCGGCACTCGCGCAGCAGGTTGATCATCGACACTTCGTCGAGCAAGTCGCCGGTGGTGAGCGTTACACTGTTCTGGATATGCTTGATCCGCTCGAAGTTGACGGTGCTCGAGCGGCGGATCATGCCGATCACCTCGTAGCCCTGGCCAAGCAGGAACTCGGCGAGGTAGCTGCCGTCTTGCCCGGTGATGCCGGTGATCAGGGCGCGCTTTGTTTTTGCCATGGTGCTTCCTTTGGTAGCGGTGCGTACACGGCGCCGCGTACGTTCGCTGCGATTCCTGCGCTACTATAGCCGAAAACCGTGGCTGTGTCTGCTAAGTGGCTTAGCGAGATGCCGCCCGCGCGAGGCGTTTTCAGCATCCGGCTGATCGCTTGGATTATGGTGGGGTTCGGGGCCGGCTTTGCCGCCCTCGAAATTTCGTTTTCTGGCGCCCGGCAAAGCCGGGCGCCGCACAAGAAAACACAAGTAATCAAACGGAGTTGGTATAACTCCTAGAAGTATAATCGGCGTATGATGCAACAGCCGGCCGAGAACCCTGAGTCGCTTGGCGCCCGGATCGCGCGGCTGCGCGCGGCGCGCGGCTGGACGCAGGAGCAGCTGGCGTTGCGGCTGGCGGCCTCGCGCGTGGCGGTGTCGCACTTCGAGCTGGGGCTGGCGCTGCCGAGCGAGCGCACGGTGGTGCTGCTGGCCGGCCTGTTCGGGCTCGACCCGCACGAGCTGGTGGCCGGCACCTCGTACCCGCCCGCCAAGGCCGAGCGGCTGCCGGCGGTGGCCTGCCGCTACACCGAAGCGGCGCACCAGCTTGCGCTGCTGGCGCGCGACCTGGCGTGGGCAGCGCGGCTGGGCGGCGACGCGCCAGGCGCGACGGCGGCCGAGTGGCGCGCCCGGCTGGCGGCGCTGCTCGGCACAACCTACGACGCCGAGGAGCGGCGTATGCTCGAGGCGGCGCTGCGCGAGCTGCTCTAGCTCTGGCTTACTCGCTAAATAGTACTACACTCGTACTATTTTGGTTATGCCGGGGTGGTATGGTAGGGGCGGAACACTTCTATAGCCAAGAGACGCCCATGACCCACATACCATCCACGTCCAACCGCCCGCGCCAGCCAGGGTACGAGTACATCTGTGCCGAGGCGTACTATGTGGCGATCGACACGCACCAGCACCTGCCGCTCTTCGAAGACGTGCAGCTGCGCATGATCGTCGAGCGCGCGTGGCGTGCGCTACCCGACCGGTTTCCGGCAGTGCGGCTAGACGCGTGGGCGGTGATGCCGAGCCACTTCCGCGCGGTTATATGGCTGAACGAGCCGAGCACGCCAATGGCGTTCAAGCCGTCGATCGGCACAGTGGTTGGCTCGTTCAAGGCGTTTGCGGCTGTGCAGTGGGCCGCGTGGCTGCGCGACGTGGCGCCCGAGCGCCCGGCCGAGGTATGGCAGCATGGCTTTTACGAGCAGTTCATCCGCGACGCACACCAGCTCACAAACGTACGCCGGTATATCGGCACCATCCCCGATAGTCATATCAACTCTGTTTGATCGCTTGCTTGATGGTGCGGGTTCGGGGGAGGCATTGCCGCCCCCGAACTTTGTTTTTGTGATGCCCTGCCTGGCAAAGCCGGACAGGGCATCACAAAAACAAAGCGGGCAAGCGGAGCTGGTATCAAAAGGGCGAAGGGTGCGCACCCTTCGCCCTTGGTTTTTCGCGGGGCAGGTTAGCGGGCCTGGGCGGCGGCCACGGCCTTCTGCGCGGCGTCGGCCAGGCTTTCGGCGGGCTGCAGCACCGACTCGGCCAGCAGCCGGCGGCCCTCGGCCTCGTTGGTGCCGACCAGGCGGGCGATCATGGGCACGTCGGTCTTCACCTCGTCGAGCGCGGCGATAATGCCGCGCGCCACCTCGTCGACGCGGGTGATGCCGCCGAAGATATTGAACATCACCGCCTTGACGTTCGGGTCGGCCAGGATGATCTGCAGCGCGGCCTTGACCTTGTCTTTGCCGGCGCCGCCGCCGATATCGAGGAAGTTCGCGGGCTCGCCGCCGTACAGCTTCACCACGTCCATGGTGGCCATGGCCAGGCCGGCGCCGTTGACCATGCAGCCAATGCTGCCGTCGAGCTTGATAAATGTGAGGCCGGCCTCGCGGGCCTTGCGCTCGGCCTCGGGCTCGTCGGAAGCATCGCGCATGGCCTCGAGGTCGGCGTGGCGGAACAGCGCCGAGTCGTCGAGCACGATCTTCGAGTCGAGCGCCTGCAGCGCGCCGCCGGGCAGCACCACCAGCGGGTTGATCTCGGCGAGGTTGGCGTCGGTATCCATATACGCCTTGTAGAGCGCGGTGGCGATCGACGCGAACTGGCGCGCCTGCTTGCCATCGGTGAGGCCGATGCCAAAGGCCAGCTGGCGCGCCTGGAACGGCTGCAGGCCCAGCGTCGGGTGCGCGGCCACCTTGACGATCGCGTCGGGGTTGGTTTTGGCAACCTCTTCGATCTCGACGCCGCCTTCGGCCGAGGCCATTAGCACAATGCGCTTGGCGGCGCGATCCATCACGACGCCGAGGTAGATCTCGCGCTCGTAGGTGATCGCCTCGGCCACCAGCACCTTCTCGACGGTAAGACCCTTGATGTTCATGCCCAGGATCTGCCCGGCCACCTGCTCGGCCTGCTCGGGCGTGTCGGCCAGCTTTACGCCGCCAGCCTTGCCGCGCCCGCCGACGAACACCTGGGCCTTCACCACCACGCGGCCGCCGATTTGCTCGGCGATCGCGCGCGCTTCGGCAGCGGTGGTGGCTACGCCGCCGCCGGTGACGGGTATGCCGTAGCGCGCCAGAATATCGCGCGCCTGATATTCGTGCAGTTTCATGCGAACTCCTTCTGATGCGGCGAGCAGGTGCCGGCGAGCATAGTAGCACGTTCGGTTGGAGGCGTCAACGCGGCTCGCAGCGATCATACACGCGGCCAGTTACAGTCGCCGATTCTTTTTATGCTATACTCGCAGCAACCAGGAGGAGTCTATGCCGAACATTCCTAGCACCCTGCTGGCACATACGTGCCGGCGGGTGCGGCGCCTACCCCGCCGCCAGGTAGCAGCGCGGCCTGCGCCCCCTGCTACCGAACAGGCGCTACAGAGCGCGAACGATCGGCTGAGCCTGGCGCTGGAGGCGCTCGATGGCTTTATCTACCACGCCGACCTGAGCGACCAGCGCGTCGAGCGGAGCGCTGGGCTGGCGAAAGTGCTGGGCTTTCACCCTGGCGATGTTCAGCCAACCATGGCCTGGTGGCAGGCGCAAATTCACCCCGACGACTATGTCCGCGCCACCAGGCAGGCGCGGGAAAGCAGGCTGGCAACCGACGGCCACTCGATCGAGTACCGCGCGCGCCACCGCGATGGCCACTATGTGACGGTGTGGGATCGCGCGCGGGTGCTGCGCGACGCGGCCGGCGCCGAGCGCTGGCTGGTGGGCACGACGGTAAACATCAGCGAGCGCAGCCAGATCGAGGCGGCGCTGCGCCGTAGCGAAGAGCGCTTCCGTGCCGTGCAGGATCTGTCGCTCGACGGCCTGAATATTCTGCGCGCGATCTACGACGCGCAGGGCCAGGTGGTCGATTTCGAGTATGAATACATCAACCCCACTGCCGAGCGGCTCGCGGGGATCTCCAACGCAGATCTGGCGGGCAAGCGCATGCGCGAAATATTCCCGGGCGCGCTCGAAACCAGCTTTTTCCAGCGCTACCTGAGCGTCGCCCAAACTGGCGAGCCGCAGGATTTCGAAAGCTATTTCGAGGCCGAAGGCATTAGCGGTTGGTTCCGCAACCTTGTGTACCGCTACGGCGATGGTATTATCATCGCGTTTACCGATATCAGCGCGCGCAAAGCTGCCGAGGCCGAGCGTGTGCAGCTGCTCGCGCGCGAGCAGGCCGCCCGCACCGAGGCCCAGGAGGCGGTGCGAGTGCGCGACGCGTTTCTGTCGATCGCCGCGCACGAGCTGCGCAACCCGCTCACGACGCTGCTGGGCAGCGCCGAGGCGCTGCAGCGCCGGATGCGCCGCGCCGGTACGCTTGCCGAGCGCGACGACGCCACGCTGGCGCTGATCGCCAGCCAGGCCCGCCGCCTGAACCAGATGATCGGCGACTTGCTGGATAGCTCGCGGCTCGAACGCGGCCAGCTGCAGATCGAGCGCCACCCGGTGAATCTGGTGGCGCTGGCGCGGCGGGTGTGCCAGTCGGTGCGCGCTGGCCTCGGTAGCCATACGATCGAGCTAAGCTGCCCGCGCGGCGCGCTGGTGGTGGACGGCGATGAGCTGCGGCTCGAGCAGGTGCTGCATAATCTGCTTGGCAATGCGATCAAGTATAGCCCCGGCGGCCAGGTGCGCGTGCGCGTCGAGCGCCGGCCCGGCCGGGCCGTGGTGGCTGTGGCCGACGAGGGCGTTGGTATTGCGCCCGAGGTGCTGCCGCAGCTGTTTCAGCGTTTCTTCCGTGCCGACGACCCGGCGGTGCGGCAGGCGAGCGGCGTGGGCGTGGGCTTGTATGTGGTGAAAGAGATCGTGACGCTGCATGGCGGCGATGTGAGCGTGGCCAGCCGGCCAGGCGCTGGCAGCACGTTTAGCTTCTGGCTTCCGGTGCGCGCCGAAGCCGCCCCGGCTGCCACGCGTACCGAGTAGCCACGGCCGGCGGGTATGGCGATGGCTTGAGGCCGCGCGATGAAAATGAGGTTCAAGCATGAAACGTATCAACACGATCGTCACGCTCTACTCGCTCACGGCGCTGGTGATCATCATTGAGCGGCTCTTGCCGGCCACGCGCATGCTCTTGCAGCCATACAACTTCATCCGTCTGCACGAGCTAAACCAGACGGTGATCTTTCTGACAATTACGGTGATACTGTCGTTCTTTGTGCTGCAGTCGGTCACGGGCAATTTCCAGGCGCTTCAGCAGCGCGCGAATGTTGCGCTGGCGGCGGTGTTTTTGGGCGGCGCGTACCTGTACGGCGCGGGCGAGGGCTGGCACGAGGTGGCGAGCTTTACGCTCAATACATACTGCGACACGCGTGTTGTGGCGGGTGACCTATGCAATGGGCTCTTTATAAACGATTACTACGCCGGCAACCTGATCTTCTTTGTGGGCGGCGTGCTGATGAATAGCGTGCTGCTCGTATTCGCCACGCAGCGCGCCTCCGAGCGCTTCGATACCAAAGATATGGCGATACTGCTGGTGAATAGCCTGGTGTACGCGTTTACCTGGTTTGCGTACGCCGCGTTTGATGTGGTGCTGCTTGGGCTGTTTTTTGCGGCGCTGCTGGCGCTGATCTCGCTCGTGGCGTTTGCGAAGGTGCGCTGGAACGCGCGCGAGTACCCGTACATTACCTATGGGGCGGTCGCGTATACGCTGGCAACCATAGCGACGGTGCTGTACCGGTTTGCCTAGGTGCAGGGGATACTCTGCTTTGTTGACACGACAAACGCAGTGCGCGTTTTTGCCTTCGGCAGAGCGGTACCTCATTCCGTAGAGGTGTCCAATTTCCGCGCACAGCGCGGAAATTGGACACGATGATCAAAAAGAACCGTGCTGCCGCAGGCACCATGCACGGCTTCGGGAAGCCGAACAGCGCAACTGTGTAAGCCCTAAAAAAGAGGAAGTGAGAGCAATGCAGAGCCAACCTGGCGAGGAGGCGCTCGCGGCATGGCAGGCGTTTCTTGCGACGCCGCTCGACGCCGTGCTGGATCGGCAGCGCGCCGAGCGCCCCGAGCACGCCGCGCTCGCGCTGTTCCACGCGGCGGTGGCGCGCGTGCCGGCCTACCGGGCGTTTCTTGCCGAGCATGGCATCGACCCGGCGACGGTGCGCGAGCCGGCCGACTTCGCGCGCCTGCCGCTGGTGACGAAAGACAACTACCTGCGGCGCTTTTCGCTGGCCGAGCTGTGCCGCGATGGCGCGCTGGCGGCCTGCGCCATGATCGCGGTGTCGTCGGGATCGACCGGGCAGCCGACCTTCTGGCCGCGCGCGCTGGCCGACGAGCTGCAGATCGCCAGGCGCTTCGAGCAGGTGTTCCACGACAGCTTTCGCGCCGACGAGCGCCGCACGCTGGCGGTGGTGTGCTTCGCGCTGGGCACCTGGGTTGGCGGCATGTTTACCGCCGCGTGCTGCCGCTACCTGGCCGCCAAGGGCTACCCGATCAGCGTGATCACGCCGGGCAACAACCGCGACGAGATCCTGCGGGTGGTTGGCGAGCTCGGCCCGGCCTACGAGCAGGTGGTGCTGCTCGGCTACCCGCCGTTTCTGAAGGACGTGGTAGACGCCGGGCGCGCGCGCGGGCTCGACTGGTCGCGGCTGCGCGTGAAGTGGGTGATGGCCGGCGAGGTGTTCAGCGAAGAGTGGCGCACGCTGGTGGGCGAGCGCGTCGGCGCCTCCGAGCCGTGCTTCGACTCGGCCTCGCTGTATGGCACCGCCGACGCGGGCGTGCTGGCGAACGAGACGCCGCTGAGCATCTGCATCCGCCGCTGGCTGGCGGCACACCCTGCCGACGCGGCCGAGCTGTTCGGCGAGGCGCGCCTGCCCACGCTGGCGCAGTACGACCCGCTGAGCCGCTTTTTCGAGGCGCGCGACGGCACGCTGCTGTTCTCGGGCGAGAATGGCATCCCGCTGATCCGCTACCATATCGCCGACACCGGCGGTCTACTGGGCTACAACGATCTGCTGGCCTGGCTGGCCGGGCGTGGCTTCGACCCGCTGGCCGAGCTTGGCGCCGGCGCGCGCGGCGTGCGGCCGCTGCCGTTCGTGTATGTGTTCGGCCGCTCGCATTTCACCATCTCGTACTTTGGCGCGAACATCTACCCCGAAAACGTGACGGTCGGGCTCGAGCAGCCGCCGATCACCGGCTGGGTGACGGGCAAGTTCGTGCTTGAGTCGCGCGAGGATGCCGATCGCAATCGCTTTCTGGCGATTGCGGTGGAGCTGGCGCCTGGCGTGGCCGCCGACGACGCCAAGGCCGGCGCGATCGCCGAGTCGATCGTGACACAGCTGCGGCGGCTCAACAGCGAGTTCGCCAACTACGTGCCGCCCGAGTACCAGCTGCCGCGCGTGACGCTGCGGCCGCTCGGCGACCCGGAGTACTTCCCGGTTGGCGTGAAGCACCGCTATACGCGTAAAGGCGCCTAGCGCGCCCCACGCTGGTCGCTTGCTTGCGCGGGTTCGGGGGCGGCACTGTCGCCCCCGAAATTTTGGGATGCCCCGCCCGGCCAAGCCGGGCAGGGCATCCCAAAGCGAATGTGAGCAAGGCGATGCGCTGCTTCACCGCCCGGCCTTGGCTGTGAGGCGCTACTCGCCGGTGCTGGCGCGCTCGTCGCGCGAGAGGATGGCGTAGATCTCGCGGCGCGTGCTGTCGAGCAGCTTCATCACCGCCTGCACCTGCTCGGGGGTGCCGTGCTTGCCTACCTGCATCACGCTGGCAATCAGGCTCATGCTAGTCTGGCGCAGCTCGTTCAGCTCGAGGCCCGGCCCACGCCAGCCTGGGCCGCGCCACTCGGGGCCGGCGGGCTGGCGCTCGGCCAGCAGCTGCCTGCCCGAGTCGGTGATCGTGTACACCCGCTTGCCCTCAACCGTCTCGCTCGTCAGGTGGCCCTCGTCTTCGAGCAGCTGCAGCGTCGGGTAGACCGAGCCGGGGCTGGGGCGGTAAAAGCCGCCGTAGCGCTGCTCAAGCTCTTTGATCAGCTCGTAGCCGTGGCGCGGCTGCTCGGCCAGCAGCTCGAGCAGGGCGAACTTGATGTCGCCGCGGCGCTGCCGCCGCCGCCCGCCGCCGTCTTCGTCGAATGGCCGCCCGCCGAAAGGCCCGCCGTGCGGGCCGCCAAACGGGCCGCGCGGGATGAAGTGCTCGAACGGCTCGTCGTCGTGCGCGAACCAAAACCGCCGGCGCAGCCGGTCGGCCGGGCTAAAGTGCTCGTGGTGGTGCTGGTGCGGTGGGCCGTGGTGCTCGTGCTCGGGCGCCTCGCCTTCCCACGGGCGCCGGAATGGTCGTCGAAACATTGTATGTGCTCCTTTTCTTGTTACGATAACGATATATCGTGATGGCTCGTAGAATATCACGATATATCGCTAAAGTCAAGAGGCAATTTTCGGCGATCGGCGAGCTGGTTGCGAGGGGCACAGGCGCACGCCGGCCCGCTCGCGCAAGCGCGAGCGGGCCGGCGTATGTGATACCAAATTCGCTTTATTACTGCCACTTTGGTGGGGGTTTGGGGGCGGCGAAGACGCCCCCAAATTTCTTGTGTTGCACTCCGTGGCGAAGCCACGGAGTGCAACACAAGCTATACGTGATCAAGCGAACAGCGTATGAGGATGCCGCTGGTGCGGCTAGCCCAGGGCTGCTTTAAACACCTCGGAGAGGCGGCGCACGCCCTCGACGATTGTGTCGGGCGGGGAGAACGAGAAGTTGAGCCGCATGGTGTTGGTGCCGCCGCCGTTGGCGTGGAAAGCGCCGCCCGGCACGAACGCGACCTTGCGCTCGAGCGCGCGCGCCAGCAGATCGGTGGTGTTGTAGCCGGCGGGCAGTGTGATCCACAGGAACATCCCACCGTCGGGCTTGGTCCAGCGCGCGCCGGCCGGCAGGTACTGCTCGAGCGCGCCGAGCATGGCGTCGCGCCGCTGCTGGTACACCGCGCGGATGCGCGGGATCTGGCGAGCCAGCAGGCCATCGCGGCAGGCCTCGTAGGCGATCGCCTGAGCCAGCGAGCTGGTGTGCAGGTCGAGCCCCTGCTTCACCTGAACCATGCGGCGCAGCAGCACCTCGGGCGCCACGGCCCAGCCCACCCGCAGGCCCGGCACCAGCAGCTTCGAGAAGGTGCTGAGGTAGAGCACGTGGCGCGGCGCGCCGTGGCGCTCGATATCGAGCGCGGCCAGCAGCGGCGGCGCCGCGCCGCTGTAGCGCAGCTCGCCATACGGGTCGTCCTCGACGATCGGCAGGCCGTGGCGCGCGGCCAGCGCGATCAGCGCGCGGCGCCGCTCGGCCGAGAGCGTGACGCCGGTGGGATTCTGAAAGCTGGCGACGGTGTAGAGGAACTTCGGCGCTTGGCCGGCGGCGGCCAAATCGGCCAGCGCGCGCTCGACACCCTCGATCTGCAGGCCGTCGTCGTCCATCGGCAGCGTCACAAAGCGCGGCCGGTAGGGCCGGAACGCCTGCAGCGCGCCCACGTAGGTTGGCTCCTCGACCAGCACCACGTCGCCGGGGTCGACCAGCAGCTTGGCGATCATGTCGAGGCCCTGCTGCGAGCCATTGGTGACAAGCAGGTGCTCGGGGCCGATGCTCAGGCCGCGCGCGCGCATCAGCTCCACCAGAAACGCGCGCAGCGGCGGAAAGCCCTCGGTGGGGCCGTACTGGAGCACGCGCCCGGCCTCGTTGGCCAGCACGCGCTCGGCGGCTAGTGCGATCTCCTCGGCCGGAAAACAGTCGGGCGAGGGCAAGCCGCCCGCAAACGAGATCACGCCAGGCTCCTCGGTAACCTTCAGCAGCTCGCGGATGGCCGAGCTGCTGATGTTGCCGACGGCGCTGGCCCAGTGCGCTTCCCAGAGCTGGCCGGCCGAATCAGAGGCGGTGATTGTCATAGGTGTTGCTCCGGCTAGGTGGCTACTTGCGGCGGCGTCCGCGGAAGTAGCCGCTGCGATACGACAGCCCGACCACAATGATCAGCACCACCAGAATGATCAGGCATTCGGGTGTGCCAAGGCGAAAGAACATGGCAGCTCCTTGTTCGAGCCTGGCCGCTAGTATACTCGCAGCCGGCCCTCGGCGATAGCGACAAGTCGGGCTGGTATGTCGCGACAATGGCGCATGCGATGCGGGCACTCCCCGCGCGGGAGGTGTGGGGGCCGCAGCCAGCGCGCGCATCGCGACAATTATAGATCGCTGCGGGTGCGACTGCCGCGAACTACGTAACCGAGAATACGTAATTTACCTGATGCGTCACCGCACCGTCCATGATATATATACAGTATCAGCCCGCAAGCTCTTGGAGCGGCAGGGGGTGGAGGCAGAGGACTGGCGAAGCGTGTGCTGGCGCTCGAGGCTCGCTCATCCCCGACGATGCGTATCGGGTATTCGCCCGGTACCGGCTTTGTGCTGCGCCGAAATCTGAAATGTGAGGTGATCCATGGCGACGGCCTATTCACACGAGGCATTCGCCGGCCAGCTGAACACGAAATTCTGGCTGGCGGCCGCTGGCGAACCGCTGGCACTTGAGCTGATCGAGGTTTCGCCACTACGCCGCAACGCACCCTACGAATCGTACTCGCTCGAGCTGCGCGGGCCGTCCGGCCGCTATATTCCCCAGGCCTCGTACCGCATGGATCACGCCGCGCTCGGGCAACTCGAGATCTTCATCGTGCCGGTTCGCCAGGATCGGCAGGGCCTGTACTACGAGGCTTCCTTCAATTGCCTGAGCGCCGAGGCGGCGCCATGAGCACACCGGCGATCTGGCTGCGCCCGGCCAAGGCAAGCGACATGCCGCTGCTGTACCAGGTATACGCCAGCACGCGGCTCGACGAGCTGGCGCTGCTGGGCTGGAGCGCCGCGCAGCAGCACGCGTTTCTGGCCCAGCAGTTCGAGGCCCAGCACCAGCACTACCATACCTACTCCGCAGGCGCCGACTTTCTGGTGATCATGTGCGGCGAGCAGCCAATCGGCCGGATGTACGTCGATCGCCGCGCCGACGAGATCCGCCTGATCGATATCGCGCTGCTGCCCGCGCGGCGCGGCGCCGGCATTGGCTCGCGCCTGCTGCACGAGCTGCTGAGCGAGGCAGCGGCCTGCGGCAAGCCGCTGCGCATCCATGTCGAAAAGTTTAACCCGGCGCTGCGGCTGTACCAGCGGCTGGGCTTTGCCCTGGTCGAGGATCGCGGGATGTACTGGTTTATGGAATGGGCGCCGCCGGCCCGTCAGCCTGTGGCCAGCGGCGCGCAGGCGCTAGCCCCGGCATAGTGTTCGGCAGTACTGGCTGTAGTGAGAAAGGAAGAACATGAGCGACCCCTATATTGGCGAGATCCGCTTGTTTGGCGGCAATTTCGCGCCCTATGGATGGTTTTTCTGCGATGGCTCGACGCTGCAGATCTCGCAGTACGAGACCCTGTTCAGCCTGATCGGCACGACCTACGGCGGCGATGGCCAAACGACCTTCCAGCTGCCCGACCTGCGCGGGCGCCTGCCCATCCACCAAGGCCAGGGCAATGGCCTCTCGCTCCGAGTGATAGGCCAGCCTGGCGGCGCAGAGCAGGTGACGCTGCTCCAGGGCCAGCTTCCGGTACACAACCATTCTGCCTTAGCCAATTCCGGCGCCGGCAACAGCGACGAGCCGGCCAACAACTACTGGTCGGGCTCGGCCACCGTGCCGCAGTTTGTGCCCGGCGACCAGGCCAACACCAACATGAACACTGCGGCGATCGGCGCGAGCGGCGGGAGCATGCCACACGAGAACATGCAGCCGTACCTGGCCGTGAGCTTCATCATCGCGTGGCAGGGCATTTATCCGTCGCAAAATTAGTGTGAGGGTGCAAATGGGAGATCCATTTATCGGCGAGATCCGCATGACTTCGTGGGGCTTCGCCGCCAAAGGCTGGGCGCTGTGCAATGGCCAGATCATGCAGATCAACCAGAACCAGGCGCTGTTCTCGCTCCTTGGCACGATGTACGGCGGCGACGGCGTGACCACCTTCGCGCTGCCGGACCTGCGTAGCCGCGTGCCGATCCACTTCACACCGCAGTATGTGCAGGGCTCGAAGAGCGGCGAGGAAACCCATACGCTCGCCGTGAACGAGATGCCTATGCACACGCACACTATCTCTGGCAGCAACAACCCTGCCGACCAGCCCATCCCGCAGGATGCCTTCTGGGCGGCCAAATCGACGCAGTCGCCGTTCGCCAGCACCGCAAACTCCAGGATGTGGGATGGCGCGATCGCCATCGCCGGCGGCGGCCAGCCGCACGAGAATATGCAGCCGTACCTGACGATCTCGTTTATGATCGCGCTCGTCGGGATCTATCCGCCGCGTAACTAACACGAGGGCGCGGTCGCCCACGATACGGGCCTACTAGCTCATAGCATACAGGGGGCAAGATATATGTCTGATCCATTCATAGGCGAGATCCGGGTCGTTGGCTTCAACTACGCGCCGCAGGGCTGGGCGTTCTGCAATGGCCAGCTTATGTCGATCCAGCAGAACACGGCGCTATTCTCGCTGCTGGGCACCACCTACGGCGGCAATGGCACGACAAACTTCGCGCTGCCGAACTTCCAGGGCATTGCGCCGATGAACTGGGGCCAGGGGCCGGGCCTGAGCTATCGCGACCTGGGCGAGACCGCCGGGGTGACGAGCGTGACGCTGCTCGAGAGCGAAATGCCCGCGCACGCGCATATCGCCAAGGCCAGCGGCAATAGCGCTAGCGCCACCGACCCGACGAACGGGATATGGGCCGTGGGCGGCGAGCCGCGCGCCGCCGTGCCGATGTACACCGCCAACGCCAGCAGCCCGGCGGCCATGAATGTCGGGGCGCTGACGCCGCAGGGCCAGAGCCAGGCGCATAACAATATGCAGCCCTACCTGACGCTGAACTTTATTATCGCGCTGCAGGGAATTTTCCCACAGCGCCCATAGCAACCAAGGTTAGAGAAAGCCATGATGCTGGGTGGGGCAAGTGGCCCCGCCCTTTTCTGCGCTGAGGTGCAGCGCGCCCGCCGCCTCACTCAACCCGGCGCATACCGCTACAGGAGCAGTACCCATGGGGAAACATCTGTCTCAATTACCCACCTGGCGCGCCGGGCGCGCCGCGTTCGCGCTGCTGCTGGCGCTCGCGGCGCTGCTGGCCGTGCCGCCGTCTGCGCGCGCCGCCAGCACGATCAATGTGACCACAACTGCCGATGAGAACGGCGCTGGCACTGGCTGCTCGTTGCGCGAGGCGCTGGCCTCGGCCAACAGCAACACCAACGTCGGCGGCTGCACCGGCTCGGGCGGCGGCGTGCCGTTTACGATCAACCTGCCGGCCGGCACCTACAACCTGACCGTCGACGAGCTGCAGATCGGCGATGCCAGCAACACCGACACCCGCATCGTCGGCGCCGGCGCGAGCAGCACGATCATCCGGCAGACGACCGCCAACCGGCGCGTGTTTGATGTCAACCCCCCAGTGAGCTCTGTGGCCGCGCCGAATGTGGCCCTCAGCATCTCTGGGGTGACGATCACCGGCGGCAATTCGCCAAGCGACAACTTCGGCGGGGCGGGGGTGTTCGCCGGCGGCCCGGGCAACTCGCTGACGCTCAGCAACTGCGTCATCAGCGGCAACAGCTTGCCCGCCGGTGTCTTCAACGTCGGCGCCGGCGTCAGCTATAGCGGCGGCGGCGTGCTGACGATCAACAACTGCCAGTTCGACAACAACACCGCCGCCAACGTGGGCGGCGCGATCAACTACAGCCTGCTTAACAACTCTGGTGCGGCCGGGCAGGGCGGGCTGAGCATCACCAACAGCAGCTTCTCGAACAACTCGGCTGGGGCTTCGAACACCGGCGCCGGCGGCGCGATCCGCGTGGCGATCGCGACGACGCAGGCGCTCAGCGCCTTTACAATTTCGAAGAATAGTTTCACCAGCAACCAGGCCACTGCCGGCTTTGGCGGGGCGATCTATGATGCCGGCTCGCAGTCTTCGACGATGCAGTTCAACCGCTTTTTCAACAATAGCGCCAGCCAGGGCTCGGGCATCTACAAAGCAAACGGCTCGGGCGGCACGCTTGACGCGACTGAAAACTGGTGGGGCTGCAACGCCGGGCCGGGCAGCACCGGCTGCGACACAATCGGCGGCCTGACGAGCAGCATCACTGCTGCGCCGCGCCTGGTGATGAGCCATACGCCGGCCTCGTCGACGCTGCTGCAGGGCAATTCCACCACCCTCACCGCCAGCTTCCTGACCGACTCGGCCGGGTCGGCGGTGGCAGCTTCGAACCTTGGCGCGATCATCGGCGAGCCGATCACCTTCAACAACGCCACGCGCGGCTCGCTCTCGAGCATACAGACGACGGTGCAGTCGAATGGCACCGCTACCGCCTCGTTTACCGCCGGCAACACTTCGGCGGCCTGTGGCGCGGGCGGCGCCGACGCCGTGTTCGACAACCAGACGCTCACGGCGGGCGTTTCTGTGGAGTGTGTTGGCGACCTGACCGCCACGCTCGCCAACAATGTGGGCGACAGCGCGGTGGTCGGCCAGAGCTGGACGTGGACGGCCACGATTGCGAACGGCGGCGTTGGCGCGGTGAACTTCAGCAGCGGCCAGACGGTGTTCAGCGCCAACCTGCCCAATAGCGCCAACATCACCTACGGGACGCCGACATCGAATAACCCGAACGTCGCGTGTAGCATCAACGGCAGCAAGGATCTCGTCTGCACCGCCAGCTCCGGGCTGTCGATTGCGTCGTCTGGCTCGCTCACCGTGTCGTTCAGCGCGACCGCCAGCGCGACTGGCGGCTACGCTGTGCCGCGCAACGGCGGCAGCTGCGCCGCCGACCCCGGCAGCGTGGTGACGGAAAGCAACGAGGCCAACAACGCCTGCAGCAACACCGTGACGGTGGGCAAGGCCAGCACGACCACCTCGATCACCTCGGACACTCCCGATCCCTCGACCCAGGGCCAGGCCGTGACGGTGCAGTACACCGTGGCGGTGAGCGCGCCCGGCGCGGGCACGCCGAGCGGCAATGTCACGGTAAGCGACGGCGTCGACAGCTGCACTGGCACGGTTGCCGCCGGGCAGTGCAGCATCACGCTGAACACCAGCGGCAGCCGGACGCTCACGGCCACATACCAAGGCGATGGCAGCTTCAGTGGCAGCACCTCGGCCGACGAGCCGCACACCGTCAACCCGGCGGCGCAGGGGCCGCAGATCACCACGCAGCCGCAGGATCAGACGACATGCGTGAATGGCACTGTGACGTTCACGGCGGCGGCGAGCGGCACCCCAACGCCGACGGTGCAGTGGCAGTTCAGCACCGACAACGGTGCGACCTGGAGCAATATCAGCGGCGCGACTTCCACGTCGCTCTCGATCCAGGCGAACGCATCCGATAATGGGACGCGGTTCCGCGCGGTGTTCACGAACAGCTCGGGCAGCGTGGCCACGAACGCGGCGACGCTGACGGTCAACACCGCGCCGACGATCACCACCCAGCCGGCGAACAAGTCGGTGGCGGCAGGCACCACGGCAACGTTCACAGCGGCGGCGAGCGGGCGGCCGACGCCGACGGTGCAGTGGCAGGTGAGCGACGACAACGGCGCGACTTGGAGCAACCTGGCGGGCGAGACGAGCACGACGCTGAGCTTCACCGCTCAGAGCGGCGACAACGGCAAGCAGTACCGCGCGGTCTTCAGCAACGGCTGCGGCACCGCCACCACAAACGCCGCCACGCTGACGGTCACCACCCCGGACACGACAGCGCCCAACACGACGATCGATACGCCGGTGCCTCCCGACCCGAGCAGCAGCAATGCGGCGACGTTCTTCTTCCACGGGTCGGACGACCAGACGGCGCCAGCGAAGCTGACCTTCGAGTGCAACCTCGATAACGGCGGCTTCGCGGGCTGCACGAACCCGCAGAGCTATAGCAACCTGGCCAACGGCCAGCACACCTTCGAGGTGCGCGCGAAAGACGAGGCCGGCAACGTCGACCCGACGCCGGCGAGCTACACCTGGACGATCAACGTGCCGGCGAAGATCGACACGACCACGACGATCACCTCGGACACGCCCGATCCCTCGGCACAGGGCCAGGCCGTGGTTGTGAAGTACACGGTTGTGCGGAACAGCGGCAGCGGCACGCCCACTGGCAATGTCACGGTAAGCGACGGCGTCGACAGCTGCACCGGCACGGTTGCCGCCGGGCAGTGCAGCATCACGCTGAACACCAGCGGCAGCAGGACGCTCACGGCCACATACCAGGGCGACAGCAACTTCAATGGCAGCACCTCGGCTGGCGTTCCGCACACCGTGACCTCGGGCGGATCGACCACGCCGACGTGCAACAACCTGACGGCGACGATCTATGTCAAAAACGGCAAGATCGTCGGCGGGCCGGACAACGGCAAGACCTTCACCGGCAAGCTGAAAGGCACGAAAAACGCCGACGTGATTGTCGGCACCGAGGGCAATGATACGATCGAGGGCGATAACGGCAACGACGTGATCTGCGGCCTCGGCGGCAACGACACGCTGCGCGGCAACAACGGCGACGACTACATCGACGGCGGCAGCGGCAACGATAAAGTTGACGGCGGCAGCGGCAACGACACGCTGATCGGCGGTGAGGGCGACGACACGCTCGAGGGCAACGACGGCAACGATACCCTGAACGGCGGGAGCGGCAAGGATCGGCTCGAGGGTGGCAAGGGCAACGACACGCTCACCGGCGGCCCCGGCCCCGACAAGTTCAGCGGCGGGCCTGGCACCGACACCGCGACCGATTTCAACCCGGCCGAGGGCGATACCAAGGACTCTATCCCCTAAGCGGCGGGCCTGTGTCGGGCGAGCGGGCTGGTGCGACGCCCTTCGATGCCCTCGCCCGCTCCCTTGGCAGGGGAAAGGAAACCAAAGGCAGCGTGGCGGTTTCGGCTTTGCCGAAACCGCCACGTTGCATCTCGCGCCGCCATTCGCCTGCTATACTTACGCCAAGGCATGTTTCAAATCAGCTAGAGCTTACCGCGCCGGGCGGCGCAAGGAGGCAGGTATGGCAGTACAACCCGATATGATAGGCATCATCGTGAGCGACATGGCCCGCGCGCTGGCGTTCTACCGGCTGCTGGGGCTGGCGATCGCCGAAGGCGCCGAGGCTGAGGGGCACGTGGAGGTGATCACCCCCAACGGCTACCGGATCGCGTGGGATAGCGAGGATATGATCCGCAGCTTCGACGCCGATTGGCAGCCGCCACGCGGCCAGCGCATCGGCCTGGCGTTCAAGTGCGATAGCCCGGCCGATGTCGATGCGCTGTACCGCCAGATCGTGGCTGCCGGCTTCCATGGCCACAAGCAGCCGTGGGATGCGTTCTGGGGCCAGCGCTACGCCCAGGTCGCCGACCCCGACGGCACAGTGATCGATTTGTTCGCGCCGCTGGGCTAAGCGCAGGTTCGGGGGCGTCATTGCCGCCCCCGAAATTTCTTTGAGTGATACGCTGTTCGCTTGATCACGTATCGATTGTGTTGCACGACGTGGCGAAGCCACGTCGTGCAACACAATAAGAGCCGCATTGCAAATAAGGGGTGCGGAGGGGCTATGCTGGCGGTCGGCCACAGTTCCAGTGGCCGCCACCCGCCAGAAAAAGTGGATACTTGAGGACGAAGTCCTCCAAACCACCCTTTTCAAACGGCTTCTAAGAAATTTGGGCGGCGAAGCCGCCCCAAACCCCCACCAAAGTGTAAATAATCAAGCGAATTTGGCATTACCCAGACTCTCCCTCGCTCAGCACCTGGCGCGTCACGGCGCGCGCGGCTGCCTCGTGCTCGCTGCGCCAGCGCTGCTCGCGCGCCGACCTGACGATCAGATCGCGCACTTCCTCGGGCGAGTCGCAGAGCACCAGCAGGTTCAGGTCGGCCTCGGCGATCTTGCCGCCCGCCAGCATTGTGTCGCGCAGCCAGCCGATCAGGCCCTGCCAGTAGGCCGAGCCGAACAGGATGACTGGGAAATCTTGCACCTTGCCGGTCTGGATCAGCGTCAGCGCCTCGAACAGCTCGTCCATGGTGCCGAAGCCGCCGGGGAAGATCACGAACGCCTGCGCGTACTTCACGAACATCATCTTGCGCACAAAAAAGTAGCGGAACTCGATCGCGATATCGACAAACGCGTTCACGCCTTGCTCGAACGGCAGCTCGATATTCAGGCCCACCGACTTCGCGCCGGCCTGGCGCGCGCCGTGGTTGCCGGCCTCCATGATCCCCGGCCCGCCGCCGGTGATGATCGTGAAGCCGGACTCGCCCAGCAGCCGCGCGGTGGTTTCGGCTGCGGCGTACATCGCGTCGCCCTCGCGGATGCGCGCCGAGCCGAAGATTGTCACCGCCTGGCCCAGCCCGGCCAGCGCGTCGAAGCCCTCGACAAACTCGCCCATGATCCTGAACACGCGCCACGGGTCGGAGTGCGTGAAATCCGGCTCGGCGCGCGGGCTCGCCAGCAGCCGCTCGTCCTCGGTCTGCTTGCCGCTGATCACCGCGCGGTTGAGCGATCGGTGGGCGTGCTTGCGCTGCGACTGGCCGCGCCGCCGGTCTTTGTTGGCCATTGAGTGCTCGCTTTCGATTGTGCGCATTGTTGCGTCATGTGCTGCAGCGTGGCGGGAATGCAAGCCGAGCCAGCCCGTGCGCCGCGCCTGCCCGGCCCATTTTGCCTGGCAGCAGCGGCACATCCGCCCGACGACCGACTTGACATCTGCAAGACGCGTGCTATGATTTTTGGCAATAGTATTATATCGATCCCGACGACGAGGATATGTCCCCTGGCCACAGCCATCAGGGAGGCCGCGCCACCGACTGCGAGCGCGGCCGGCCACGATCCAGGGCGATACCACCTCCGAGCCGCCGCCCGAACACCAGAGTAAGGCGGCGCGGCCTGCCACCGTTACACGGCCCCAAGGTTGAAGGTTGAAGATCGCCGATCGAGCGCGCTCGGTTGGCAATCTGCAGCCCGCAATAAAGTTTGGGTGGAACCACGAAGCATACCTTCGTCCCGAGCATGGGGCGAGGGTTTTTTGTTTGAGGAACACAGCCATGAGCTACCGACAAGAGCGCTACCGCCGCCGGCGCGGCAACGGCTGCCTGCTAGCGCTGGTGATCCTAGTGTGGGGCCTGCTGATCGCCGGCCTGTTGTACTACTTCCTGCTGCGCCCGCAGGTCAGCCGCTTCCTGGGCAGCCAGATCGGCGACGAGCTGCGCGGCAACCCCAACGGCCAGCTCGAGCAGACGGCCGTGCAGGGCGCGGCCAGCACACTGCCGACGGCGATCGCCGCGCTGCCCTCGGGCGAGCTGCACATCAGCGAGGGCCAGGCCAACGACTTCCTGGCCGCGCGCGCCGGCCAGCTTAAGCCGCTCGACAGTGTGACCGTGCGCTTTGTGCCTGGCCAGGTGCAGGCCGACCTCAAGGCGCTCGGCACTACCAGCACTGCCAAGCTCGGCCTGGCCGTACAGAACGGCCGGATCATCGCCGTCGACCCGCAGCTCGACGGCCCGCTTGGCCGGGTGGTGTCGCTGCCGAGCCTCACCGGCGCGCTTGAGCGCCAGCTGAACGACCAGCTGGCCCTGCAGGGCCGCCGCATCACCGACGTGCGCGTCGACCAGGGCGAGATCGTGATCACAACCGAGTAACCGCGCACGATGCGCTTGAATTCTAACCAGAACGCCAACATCGACAACCCAAAAGGAGTCTGCTATGCCAGTATCACCCGACAAAGACCCCTACTACCGGCTGCGGCACTCGGCCGCGCACGTGATGGCCGAGGCCGTGCTGGAAGAGTTCCCCGAGGGCAAGATCGCGATCGGCCCGCCGATCGAGGATGGTTTCTACTACGATTTCGACCTGCCGCGCACGCTCACGCCCGAAGACCTGGCGGCGATCGAGGCGCGCATGCGCCGGATCATTGGCGAGCACCACGCGTTCGTGTACCACGAAGTCAGCGCCGAGGCCGCGCGCGCGCTGTTCGCCAGCCAGCCGTATAAGCTCGAGCTGATCGACGGCCTGGCCCACGGCCTCGACGAGTATGGCGAAACGCACCACGGCGACACGGTGATCTCGACGTACACGCACGATACGTTCGAGGATCTGTGCCGCGGGCCGCACCTGGCGCACACGGGCGAGATCCCCGCCGATGGCTTCAAGCTGCTGAGCTTGGCCGGCGCCTACTGGCGTGGCGACTCGGCCCGGCCGATGCTGCAGCGGATCTATGGCACGGCCTGGAACAGCAAGGCCGAACTTGACGCGTATCTGTTCCGGCTGGAAGAGGCCAAGCGCCGCGATCACCGCAAGCTCGGCAAGGAGCTGGGGCTGTTCTACTTCTCCGACGACATCGGGCCGGGGCTGCCGCTGTTCACGCCCAAGGGCGAGCTGCTGCGCCACACGATGGAGAGCTTCGTGCGACAGACGCAGACGCGCTACGGCTACCAGCACGTCTGGACGGGCCACATGGTGAAAGAAAGCCTGTACCATAAATCGGGCCACTACGAGAACTACTCCGACGTCATGTTCCCGCCGATGGAGGACGAGGGCGTGGCCTACCGGCTCAAGCCGATGAACTGCCCAAGCCACATGACGCTGTTCAAAGAGATGGGCGTGCACTCGTACCGCGAGCTGCCGCTGCGCTTCGCCGAGTTCGCCACGCTCTACCGCTACGAGCCGACGGGCACGCTCAGCGGGCTCACGCGCGTGCGCTCGCTCACGCAGGACGACTGCCACGTGTTCTGCACGGAGGATCAGATCCAGGCCGAGTTCAGCCTCGCGCTCCAGCTCATCCGCGAGGTGCTGGCGGCCTACCAGATGAGCGACTACCGCGTGCAGCTCTCGCTGCCGGCGGCTGAGGGCAAGTTCGTGCGCGACGACGAGAAGTGGGGCAAGGCAATCGCCGCGCTCAAGCTGGCGCTCGAGGCCAATGGCGTGGCCTACGAGGCCGTCGAGGGCGAGGCGGCATTCTATGGCCCGAAGGCCGATTTCATGGCCAAAGACGCGCTCGGCCGCGAGTGGCAGCTCAGCACGATCCAGATCGACTTCATCCAGCCGGCGCGCCTGCAGGTCGAGTACATCGGCGAAGACGGCCAGGCGCACACGCCGGTGCTGATCCACCGCGCCGTCACGGGCTCGACGGAGCGCTTCCTCGGCGTGATCATCGAGCACTTCGCGGGCGCGTTCCCGGCCTGGCTGGCGCCGGTGCAGGCCGCGGTGATCCCGATCTCGGACGAGAAGCACGGCGCGTATGGCCGCGAGGTGAAGCAGAAGCTCGAGGCCGCCGGGCTGCGCGCCGAGCTGGACGAGAGCAAGGATCGCATGCAGGCGAAGATCCGCCGGGCTCAGCTGCAGAAGGTGCCGTACATGCTGATCGTCGGCGGCAAAGAGCAGGAGGCCGGCGCGGTGGCGGTGCGCCTGCGCAGCGGCGAGGATCTGGGCGCCATGCCGATCGAGGCGTTTATCGCGCGCGCCCAGGCCGATATCGCCGCGCTGGTGTGAAAGTTGGTGTATGATGTGCGCGGCAATCCTATGTATCGATAGGAGCGAGTAATGGGACGATTTCTGCTGGGGTTTGTGGTTGGCGCGGCAATCGGCGCGGCCTCGGTGATCCTCACCGCGCCGCGATCGGGCGCGGCCACGCGCCAGGGCATCCGCGGCACCATCGAGGGCACCCGCGATAATATCAGCGGCCTGCTGAGCGACACGGTGGCCGTGGCACGCAAGGCCAGCGCCGCGCGCGAGCGCGAGCTGTGGGCCGATTTCCGCGCCCGGCTCGAGAACAAGGGCGCCGGGAGCTAGCGGCTTTGCACGCTCGCGCGCTCTGCCGCCGGCAGAGCGGTACGTTCTGTGTAGCTGTGCGCGATGTCTCTAGGGCTTACGCGGCTGGCGCGCTCAGCCTTCGGCAGAGCGGTACTATCCAATAACTGTATGGGGTTTTCCGCGCTCCGCGCCGAAAACCCCACTCAGAAGATGGACCGGTGCCATGCTGCCGCGGGCTGCAAACTCGCCGCACTGTGATGCGGAACCACGCAGACGCGTAAGGCCTAGCCCTACTAGCCAATGAACCTACGCACCGCGCTCGCCACCATCCACCGCGACCCACACTGGTGGCGCAAGATCTTGATCGGCGGCGCCCTGATGCTCACGATCGTCGGCTACCCGTGGGGCGCCGGCCTGGTGATCGAGAGTATGGATCTGACGCGCAAGGGCTTCGCCACGCCGCTGCCGCCCTGGCGCGAGTGGGGCAACCGCTATATCGCCGGCCTGCTGGCGGTGCTGATCGACGTGCTGTTTTTCGGCATGCCGATCTTTGGCCTGGGGCTGGCGCTGCTGTGTTTAGCCGCAGCTATGCTCGCCAGCGGCGGCGCCGCGAGCTGGCCGGCGCTGGCGCTGCTGGCGCTGCTGGCGCTCTACGAGCTTGCGGCCTTTGGCGCCAGCGTTGCCCCTGTGGGCCGGCTGCTCTTCGCCGACACTGGCCGCGCCGAAAACGCGCTGGGTATGCGCACCGTGCGCGCAGCGCTGGCCCCGCGCGCGCGCGCGATCTACGCCAGGGCGCGCCTGCGCTCGCTGCCAGCCTACCTGCCGGCGCTGCTGCTGGCCGGCGCCGCGTGGCTGCTGCCCTGGCCGCTGACGCTGCTGGCGCTATGGCTGATGTTCAGCGCGCTGCTCTACGCGCACCTCGCCGTGGTGCAGCTGTACGTCGCCGCCGAAAGCGACGTGCGCTTCGGCTGAACCATAGGCGCTGCCCCCGTTCCCCTTCACGCCCGGAAGGAGGCTCCCCATGGCACAGTACGAGGTTCGTAGCCTGCCGGCACCGCCAACCGCTAGCCAGCCTCGGCGCAGCAACCGCGTGCAGGCGATCGTGCTGCACAGCCGGCTTGGCCCGGCCCTCGCGGCGCTCGGCAGCTTCACCGCCCCCGGCAGCACCGCCGCCCCGCACTTCTACATCGACGCCGACGGCGCGATCTGCCAGCTGGTGCCTTACCGCCAGCGCGCCGCGCGCCATAGCGGCCTGGCGGCCTGGAACCGCCGCGCCCGCAATATCGACCTGATCAGCGTCGGCGTGATGCTTGAGCATCGCCTCGACGGCGGCTCGGGCGCCGCGCAGCTGGCCGCGCTGCACTGGCTGCTCGACCGGCTGCTGGTGTACTATGGCCTCGAAGACGACGCGATCGTGCGCTGGCAGCCGCCGCAGAGCGCCGGCCGGCTCGGCAGCCTCGAGCACTACCTGCCCGCGCAGCCCCCGCCCGAGCGGCCGCGCCCGGCCGCGCCACGCCGCCCGCCGGTGCTGAGCGACGCGCCCGACCCGCAGGCGGCCCAGCGGCTCTGGCAGTTTCTGGCCGAGCATACCTACCAGCAGCGCGGCGGCACTTTTCATCTCGACTGGTCGTTTCACCTGTACGCCGCCAAATTTGGCCTGGGCGCGCCGCTGGCCCCCAGCGACCCGACGCCCATCCAGGCCGATGGCCGCACGTATGACTATCAGCCGTTCGCGCGCGACACGATCTGCAACGAGGGCCGCAACTGGGATGCCGTGCAGAGCCTGAATGCCATGCTCGGCGCCTCGGTGCCGGCCGGCGGGCTGGCGCGCGCGCTGATTGAGGCCGGCTACCGCGCGAGCCTGGCGGCCAGCGCCACGCGCGTGCCGGCCAAGGGCAACCAGGCCTTTCACCCCGACTGGACGTTTCACCAGGTGGCGCTGCAGGCCCGGCTCGGCCCGCCGATCGGCGGCAACTATGCCACCGCCGATGGCAAGTACGCTGTGCAGGTGTTTGCCGGCGATACGCTCTACACGCCGCGCAGCGAGATCACTCGCTGCCGCCGCCTGAGCGAGACGCCCGCCAGCGACCCGGCCTACGCTGCGATCTGGGCCGAAACCTACGCCGCGATTGGCGCGCCATACGACGCGAATGCGCCATTTCAGCAGTTCGCAGCGGCCAACAAGCTTGGCGCGCCGCTTGGCCCGCCCCGCCCGGTGGCGTTCGAGGGCGCCAGCTACACCGTGCAGGTGTTCGCGCTCGATACGCTCTACGCCGCCGCCGACGGCGCGATCAAGCGCCTGAGCGCGCTGCCGCTGCCGGCCGCCGTGGCCGCCTGGCAGCCTAAGCCCGTGGCGCCACCGCCGCCACCGCCGCCGCCCGGCGGCATGCCCGAGCGCGCGAGCCGGCTGGCGAATCTGGCGATTGGCTTGCTCGGCAGCGACGCCGACGACCTGGCCAGGTTCCCGCAGCTGAGCAAGTTCGCCCCCGACCGCGACATCGTCTGCGCCGACCTGGTCACCTTCTGCCTGAGCGAGGTTGGCGTCAAGCTCTGGGGCAATGTCGCCGATCCGACTGGCTCGGGGCGCACCGGGCCGCGCGCGGCCAACTACTACCGCCCCGACCCGGCTAACCAGGGCATGCTGCGCGAGGTGACGAACGAAAGCACCTGGCTGCCCGGCGACATCCTGATCTACGGCAAGCGCGATCTGTCGGTCGACCGCGCCTACCACGTGAATCTGTATGTCGGCCCGTTCACCCACGAGGGCCGCGCCCGCGACGTGGTGAACTCCAGCCTTGGCGACCCGCTCGTGATTGCGCTGAACAAAGAGCGCTGCGTCGAGACGCACTGCTCGGTCGACTACACCTGGACGCGGCGCGTGCGTGTGATCGAGCTGGAGCGCGAGTTTGGCGGCTAGCCGCCTCGCGCAGCCTGGCCCTGGCCGGCCGCCATGTAACCCGGGGCCCGGCGTATCGTATATCTTTAGAGCCTGTTTGAAAGGGGGTGCGCGAGGGGCTATGCCCCTCGCACTTCCCTTCTCAAACAACTTCCTAGGAGTGGAGCTACGCACTTGCGCTACAGAGATTGAGTAGCGCTCTGCCGAAGGCAGAGCGCGCCAACTGCCTAAGCCCTAATCGTATAGAGCGATCGTCGACGCGACTGTTCAACAAGAACTGAAGGAGCCAGCATATGGACATTGGCAAAGCATTCAGCTTCGTATTCGAGGACGAGGAGTGGGTCGGCAAGGTGCTGATCGGCGGACTGATCTCGCTGATCCCGCTGATCGGCCAGCTGGCGGTGCTGGGCTATGCGCTGAAGGTCGCGCAGAATGTGGCGCAGGGCAACCCGCGCCCGCTGCCGCGCTGGAATGAGTTTGGCGACCATCTGATGCGCGGCCTGTACGATTTCGTGATCCGGCTGGTGTACGCGCTTCCGGTGGTCGTGCTGGGCCTGCTGTTTGGCTGTGTCGCGGCGTTCTCGGGCGGCGCGGCATCGAGCCAGCGCGGGCAGCAGCAGGTGGGCGCGCTGTTTGGTGTGCTGGGTATCTGCCTGGTGCCGCTGATGATCGTGCTTGGCCTGGCGCTGAGCCTGCTGAGCTTCGCTGCGCTGGCGCGCTTTATCGCCACGAACAACCTTGGGCAGGCGCTGCGCGTCGGCGAGGTCGTGGCGATCGTGCGCCGGAGCATTGGCGCGTGGGCCATGGTGTTGGTGGTGGCGATCCTGGCCGGCATGGTCGGCGGCCTTGGCGCGATCGCCTGCGGCTTCGGCGCGCTGTTCACCAGCTTCTACGCCCAGTGCGTGATCGGCCACGCGCTTGGCCAGACTGCTGTGCAGCAGGGGTTGGCGGGGGCCGCGCCGCAAGCCTACAGCTACGGCCCACCGCCTATGCAGTAGCGCCGGCTACCACTCGCAGACGAAAAGCTGCTCGTCGCGCCGCAGGTCGGCCGGCCAGGCGCCGCCGCTGGGCGCGCCGCGCGGCGGGGCGCTGCTGGTGCTCGCGCAGCTGCTTTGCAGGCGCGGCCCCAGCGTTATCAGCGGGAGCGACACGCGATAAGCCGCCGCAATGCCGGCCGCCGCAGGGGCGCTGGCCGCGTTGCGCACGCTGATGTGCAGCGGGTAGTAGCTGCCCGAGCCATCGCCCGCGCCCAGGTAGTCGGCGATGCTCGGCACGCAGCGCGCGTCGTAGGCGCGCACATACACCTCGTGCAGGCCATTCGCCAGCTTGCGGGTGTCGAGGTTAAAGGTTGCCAGCACCGCCGGCGCCGGCGCGGCCGCGTCGGCGCGCTGCGAAAACACGGCGACGCCATCCACCAGCAGATCGACCTGGCGCACGCCCTGGTTGCTGCCGGTGCTCTGCAGGGCAATGTCGTTATGCACCTCGGCCTTGATCGGCACCACGCCGCTCACCGGCTGGTTGAACACCGCCGTCCTGCTGAGGTCGCTGATCGCTGGGTCGATCAGCGTCGCGCCGATCTGCGCGATGACCGCGTTCGGCCCTACCGGCTGGATCGCCGGCTGGGGCGCGCCGCTGGCGGCCTGCGCTGGCGGGGTGTAGCCCGGCGCGCTGGCGCTGTCGAAGTCGAGCTCGGCGTGGATATTGTGCACCGAGCTGCCGGCGGTGCTGAAGCTGATCTGGTTCGCGCCCTGCTTGAGCACGCCGTCGGGCAGGTCGATCGCTACGCTGTAGGGCGCGATTGTGCTCACCAGGTCTTCGGGCGCCAGCGCCGGCTGCGCGTTCGACACCGGCTTGGGGATCGCGAACTGGCTGCCGTTCACCGTCACGCGATCTTCGGGCGACCAGCTGTAGGCGTCGAATTCGTCCATCTGCAGCGTGAACATCAGCCGCCGCGCCGCCGCGCCCGCCACCACGTCGGGGATGTTCAGCGTGGCCGCGGCCGGGGCATACTCGCCGTACGCCTTCATGAAGTCGGTTCCGCTGTTCACCAGGCGGTAGTTATGCGTCACGCTGCTGCTGGCGCTGCCGGCCGGCGCGTCGAAGCCAAAGTTGTCCCAGTGGCCTAGCACCATTGGCACGTTGGCTTTGTTGCTGTTGTAGCTGAACATATTCCACAGCAGGTAGTAGCGCGTCTGCTTCAGCTGAAATGCGCCGGGCTTGGTGGCGAGCACCTTTTGGCCGTCGATCAGCACCTCGGCGTAGCTGCGGCTGACGTGGATCTCCCAGTGGCGGCGCACATTCGGCACCTGCTTCACCCCGAGCGCGTCGAGCTTGGGCGCCACGACGTTGTCGGTATAGGCCAGGCTCTGCGCCGCGCCGTCGTCGCCGAACAGGCTGATGCTGGCGACCTGCTCGCTCTGGTGGAAGCGCAGGCCGTCGGCCGGGTCGGCCGGGGCGCTGAGGCCCTCGATATTCACCTGGCCGCTGATATCCATCAGCCGTGGCACCAGGTCGAGGTACCACTGGTTGCGGCGAAACGCGCCGTCGAAGTCGAACACGATCGTGCGCGTGCCGCCGTCGGAGAGGTCGAGCACGGCGCGCGGCCGGCTGATGCTCTGGCCGCGGTCGCAGTTGGCCGAGAAGCCGGTGTTGTGCGCGTGAAACTGGTCGTTGATAAAGAAGCCGTTGGCTGCGGCGGCGTTGCAGCGCGAGTACGCGCTGTTCCACTTGGTCTCGTCGGGCAGGCCCTGCGGCAGGTTGAAGTCGTCGAAGAAGCCGTTCATACGCGCGCGCAGCCCGTCGACGCGCGTGGAGTCGCCGGTGAAGCTCAGGCTTGGGCTGGGCGCCGACAGGTTGCCCTGGCTGTCGACCGACTGGATCTGCACGGCGTAGGGCTGGCCGTTGACGAGCGGCTGGAGCTGGATGATCCGCTCTTCGGTGAGCTTGCTGAAGGCGGTGGGCGTGGCCGCCGGCCCCCAGCTGATCTTGTAGCCCACCACGCCGGCCGGCAGCGGCGCGGTTGGGTCTTGCGGGTTGGTGTCCCACTGAACGATCGCGCTGCGGTCGTCGGGCGCTACGCTTACGCCGGCCGGCACGGGCAGGGCGGCGGCGCGCGCAAGCGGCAGCTGGCGCCACGCGCCCAGGCTCAGCAGCGCCGCTAGCGCCAGCGCGGCCGGGCCACACTTCCGGTTGAACACTTGGTGCTCCTTTGTAGGGCGGCGGCCGGCACAGAACGAGTGCGGGACGGTTGCCGGCGCGCCAGCGCCTTTGTTGTATCATGGCAGGCGGCCTACTACCAGAGGCCGCAGGCTACAATTCTTTTAGCTGAGAACATTTTGTTATCGGCGGGGCCGGGCGCACGCCGGCGAAAAATAGGCGAACATGCGTTCGATCACCCTATCCTAATGCCCTGAAACGGCCCGCTCTCACTGAACCTTCATTGCCGCGCCCCCCTCGATATGGTACAATGCGATCGCACGGCTATTGGTTAGCACATATGTATCGAAACAGTACGCATGCTACTTGAGCTGAATATTCGCGATTTCGCGATCATCGATCGCTTGAGTCTGCGCCTGGAACAGGGCTTCAACGTACTCACCGGCGAAACCGGCGCCGGCAAGTCGATCATCATCGACGCGCTGGGCTCGCTGCGCGGCGAGCGCGTCGACCCGACGTTTGTGCGCGCCGGCAGCGAGCGCGCCCGCGTCGAGGGCGTGTTCAGCATCGCCGACCGGCCCGATGTCGCCCCGCTGCTCGACGAGTACGGCCTGTGGGACGCAGAGGACGACCAGGTGATCCTGACGCGCGAGGTCAGCGCCGAGAGCGGCCGCAGCGTGGCGCGCATCAACGGCCGCGCGGTCAATGCCTCGGTGCTGCGCGAGGTCGGCGGCCGGCTCGTCGACATCCACGGCCAGCACGAGGGGCTGTCGCTGTTCAACACCCGCACCCACGCCGACATGCTCGACCGCTATGGCGGCCTGGTGCCGCTGCGCGGCCAGGTAGCCGAGAAGGTGGGCGAGCTGCGGCGCGTGCGCGACGAGCTGGGCGCGCTGCGCAAGGCCGCCGCCAGCCGCGCCGAGCGGATCGAAGAGCTGCGCTTCTTGCTTGAAGACGTAGCCCAGGCCAAGCTGCGCCCCGGCGAAGAGGCCGAGCTGGCGAAAGAGCGCACGCTGGTGCAGAACGGCGCGCGGATCACCGAGCTGGTGAACTCGTGCTACGCCCTGCTGTACGCCGGCGACGAAGGCGGGCGCCGGCCGATCAAGCCGATCGTCGAGTCGCTGGGCAGCGTCACCGACGCGCTCGCCGAGCTGGCCCGCCTCGACCCGCAGGTGGCGCGCGCGGCCGAGCAGGCCAGCGAGCTGCTGTACACCCTCGAGGATCTTGCGGCCCAGGTGCGCGCCTACCGCGATGCTATGGAGTTCGACAGCGGCCGGCTCGACGCGATCGAAGACCGCCTGACGCTGATCCGCGACATACAGCGCAAGTACCACGGCTCGGTCGACGACATCCTCGCGCGCGCGGCCTCGGCCGAGGCCGAGATCGAGCGGCTGACCAACAGCGCCGAGCACCTGGCCGACCTCGAGCAGCAAGAGCTGCGGCTGCTGTCGGCGATCGGCCAGCTGGCCGGCGAGCTCTCGCGCCGCCGCCGCGCCATGGGCGACGCGCTGGCCGCCGCAGTCGAGGGCGCCATGCGCGACCTGGCGATGCCGCACGTGCGCTTCTACGTGGCGCTCGAGCGCACCGAAGACCCGCAGGGCGCTCCGGTTGGCGGCTCCGCACAGCAGCGCTACGCATTCGATAAAACCGGCGTCGACAAGATCGAGTTTCAGCTCTCGCCCAACCCCGGCGAGCCGCTCAAGCCGCTGGCGCGGATCGCCTCGGGCGGCGAGAGCGCGCGGCTGCTGCTGGCGCTGAAATCCATCCTGTCGCGCGTCGACGACGTGCCCACGCTGGTGTTCGACGAAGTGGACGTGGGCGTGGGCGGCCGCGCCGGCCACGTGGTGGGCGAGAAGCTGTGGGGCATCAGCGACCGCCACCAGGTGATCTGCATCACCCACCTGGCCCAGGTGGCCTCGTTCGGCGATACCCACTACGCGATCGCCAAGTCGTTCAGCGCCGACCGCACGCGCACGCTAGTGCAGCGCCTCGGCGACGACCAGCGCGTCGACGAGCTGGCGGCCATGCTCGACGGCGTGCCGATCAGCGATCACAGCCGCCGCAGCGCGCGCGAGATGCTCGAGCGCGCCGAGGCGTTCAAAACCCAGCGCGCCACGGAACCGATCGCCGTCAAGTAGGAGACATTCCGTTGCAACGACAGACCACCATCGCCGTCTGGTGCGAGCGGATCATTGAAGGCGGCTGGCTGCTGGCGCTGGTGCTCATTCCCAGCTATTTCAACCTGCTTTCGTCGCGCCATTTCGAGCCCGATAAAGCCACCTCGCTGCGCGCGATCGTGCTGATCATGGCCGCCGCCGGGATCATTCGCGCGCTCGAGCAGGCCGGCCGCCGCGCGCCAGGCGCGCCGACGCCGTGGCGGCGCTTTATCACCACCCCGCTGGCGCTGCCGGCCGCGCTCTACGCGCTGGTGTTTCTCGTCACTACAGCCACCTCGGTGGTGCCTAGCACCAGCTTCTGGGGCTCGTACCAGCGCCTGCAGGGCACCTACACCAACCTCTCGTATATTGGCCTAGCCACGCTGATTGTGCTGACGCTGCGCCGCCGCGAGCAGCTTGAGCGGCTGATCACCGTGGCGGTGCTGGGCAGCCTGCCGGCGATCGGCTACGGCCTGGTGCAGCACTACCAGATCGACCCGCTGCCGTGGAAAGGCGACGTGATCTCGCGCGTGGCCTCGACCATGGGCAACTCGATCTTTGTCGCCGCCTATATGCTGATGATCGTGCCGTTTGCGCTCTACCGCGCGGTGGTGGCCTTCGCCGAGGCGCGCGCCGCCGACGAGCCGGGCGACACCGCCGACTTCGGCTGGGCCGCGGCCTACGCGCTGCTGGCGATCGGCAGCCTGCTGCTGCTGCTTGGCGTCACCAAGTTTGGCGCGGTGGTGCGCTCGTTCGATACCTCGACGAACATCCCCGACCTGCGCTACTGGTGGATCTTCCCGGCGGCGCTCACTGCGGTGTGCGGCCTGTATATTCTGCCGACGCTGCGCCCGCACACCGCCGAGCGTATCAGCGGCGCTATGATCTGGCCCGGCATCCTGACGGCCGGGTTTGTGCTGCTGCTTGGCTTCGCCTACCTGCTTGGCCAGGCCGCCGGCGCGCAGGTGGTGCAGTCGCGCGCTGGCCGCAACGACGCCGACTGGCCGTTCTGGCTGGTTGGCGGGCTGGCGCTGGTGGTGGTGGCGTACGTGCTGATCTACACGCTGCCGCGCCGCGCCGCGCCGTCGCGGCGGCTGCTGTGGCTGCAGGGCGCCGGCATGCTGGTGATCGCCGGCTTTTTGCTGCTGACGATCTTTTTCACCCAGAGCCGCGGCCCGTGGATCGGTATGGGCGCGGCGCTGTTCGTGTTTTTTACGCTGCTGCTGTGGCGCGCATACCGGCGCGCGCGGGCCGGCGCCACGGGCCGCACCGGCCTGTACCGCAACCTGCTGATTGCCGAAGTCGTGGTGACACTGGTGCTCGGCGGCTTCGTGGCGGCCTTCAACCTGTCGAGCGCGCCGGTGTTCCAGCAGCTGCGCAGCGTGCCGTACATCGGCCGCATGGGCACGCTGCTCGAAACCGAGACTGGCACCGGCCTGGTGCGCACGCTGATCTGGCGGGGCGACGACAAGGCCGGCGGCGCGATCGGGCTGATCAGCTCGAGCCCGCTGCGCGCGATCATCGGCTGGGGCCCCGAGAGCATGTTCGTGGCCTACAACAAGTTCTACCCGCCGGCGCTTGCGAACATCGAGGCGCGCGGCGCATCGCCCGACCGCTCGCACGAGGCGTACCTCGACGAGCTGGTGACCAAGGGCGCGCTCGGGCTGGCCAGCTACCTGTTCGTGATCATTAGCTTTTTCGCGCTGGCGTGGCGCCTGCTCGGCCGCACCGACGACTGGCGCACGCAGGTGCTGTGCATCGCCGGCGTGGCGGTGGTGGTGGGCCATAGCATCGAGGGCCTCACCGGCATCCCGATCGTCTCGACGCTGATGATGCTGGGGTGACGATGGCGGTGGTTGTAGTGGCGGGCGCGCTGGCCGGCCAATACTCGCTCGAGGCCGAACTCGCCCCGGCCGCGCCGCCGGCCGAGCCTGCGGCCGAAGCGCCCGCCCCGGCCCGCGCCAGCGGCAAGCCGGGCAGCCGGCGCCAGCCCGGCGCAGTGGCGCGCGGCGCCGCCCAGGGCCGCGCCGCGCGCGGCCGCGCCAGCGCGCGTGGCGACGGCAACCCGCTGAAGCTGCTGGTGTATGGTTTGGTCGGCCTGTTCGCGCTGCTGGGCTGCTGGTTCTTTAATATCGACAATGTCTACGCCGACATGCGCTTTCAGCAGGGCCAGATCCTCAGCGATAACCCCAGCTCGAGCTACGACCAGCTGCTGTTCGGCATGGGCTACTACCTCGACGCCATTCGCATGGAGCCGGGGCAGGATTTCTACTACCTCAACCTCGGCCGCAGCCTGATGAGCATCGCAGATGTGAAGCGCCAGCAGGCCAACGGCCAGCTCGGCCAGCCCAAGCCCAATGCCAGCGTCAACGACCTGCTCGACATGACCGGGGACCAGGCCGCCGAGCAGGCGGTGCTGCAGCAGACGCCGCTTGAGACGATGAGCTACGCCCAGGTGGTGCTCGAGCGCGCGCGCCAGCTAAACCAGCTGAACAAAGATCACTACGCCAACCTGGCCCGGCTGCATAACTTCTGGTTCGGCCGGATGACCCAGGACCCGCAGCAGCTGACCGAGGCGATCGATTGGTACCGGCGCGGCAATGAGATCGCGCCGCAGGATGTGACCATCCTGAACGAGTACGCTAGCTCGGTGGCGCTGATGGGCAACTACCAGAAGAGCCAGGGCAACGACGCCGAGGCGCAGCGCTTCTACGCGCAGGCCACCGATCTGCTGGCCCGGTCGAAGCAGCTCGATCCGCGCTACGGCGACACCGACCTGCGCCAGGCCGAGCTGCTGCGCCTCGAGGGCCGCGCCGCCGAGGCCGTCGATATGTACCTCAAGCTGCTCGACGCGAACCCGCACGCGATCGACAACCAGGTGTCGCAGCTGGCCGATGCGCTGCGCGACCAGCCCGACCAGCTGCGGCGCCTGCGCGACGCCTACGCCGACGCCGCAGCCGAGCGGCCGGACGACGCCACGCTGCAATCGTTCATCGGGCTGTTCTCGGTGCGGCTGAATGAGCTTCCCAAAGCTGCCGAGGCGTTTGGCCGCTGGGCCCAGCTGCAGCCGCAGAATATCGAGGCGCACCGCAACTACACGCTGGTGCTGAGCGAGACCAGGCAGTATGCCCAGGCCGCCGGCGAGGCCCAGGTGCTGCTGACGCTGGCGCAGCAGCAGCGTGCCACCCAGCAGCAGCTGAGCGCCTACCAGGGCCTGATCGACTTCTTCAAGGCCAGGGCGCAGGGCCAGTAGCTACCCCAGGTAGGCCTGGCGTACCCGCTCGTCCTGCAGCAGCGCGGCGGCTGGCCCGGCGGTCGCTAGCCGGCCGGCCTCGAGCACATAGCCGCGGTCGGCGCTCTGCAGCGCCAGGTTGGCGTTCTGCTCGACGAGCAGGATCGTCACGCCGGCGTCGTGCAGCTCGCGGATGATCGCGAAGATCTGGCGCACCACCAGCGGCGCCAGCCCAAGCGAGGGCTCGTCGAGCAGCAGCAGCCGCGGCCGACTCATCAGCGCGCGCGCGATCGCCAGCATCTGCTGCTCGCCGCCCGAGAGCGTGCCGGCCAGCTGTTTGCGGCGCTCGGCCAGCCGTGGGAAGCGCGCGAACTGCTGCTCGACATCGGCGGCAATGCCGGCGCGGTCGCGGCGGGTGTAGGCCCCCAGCAGCAGGTTGTCGAGCACGCTCTGGCGCGCGAGCATGCGCCGGCCCTCGGGCACCTGCGCGATCCCCAGCCGCACCACCTCGTCGGGGCGCGCGCGCGAGATGTCGCGGCCGTCGAAGCGGATCGTGCCGGCGCTGATGCCCACCAGCCGCGAGATCGCCCGCAGCGTGGTGGTTTTGCCGGCGCCATTCGCCCCGATCAGCGTCACCAGCTCGCCGGCCGCCACGCCGATCGAAATGCCTTCGAGCGCGCGGATGCCGCCATAGCTGACGCTCAGATCGCTGATTTCGAGCAACATTGCCATTGTGTTTGTGCGCCTTCGTTCCGCTACTCGCCCAGGTAGGCCTCGATCACCGCCGGGTCGCTCTGCACCTGTGCCGGCTCGCCCAGCGCGATCAGCTGGCCGAAATCGAGCACGGCGACGCGGTCGCACAGCCCCATCACCAGCGGCACGTGGTGCTCGATCAGCAGGATCGTCAGGTCGAAGCGCGCGCGGATCTGCCGGATAAGCTCGGTGAGCGCGCCCTTCTCGTTCGGATTCATGCCGGCGGCTGGCTCGTCGAGCAGCAGCACGCGCGGCCGCAGCGCCAGCGCGCGGGCGATCTCGAGCCGGCGCTGGTCGCCATAGGCGAAGTTGCGCGCCTTCGCTTGGGCCTGCCCCGCCAGCCCGACCATGCCAAGCAGCTCGGCGGCGCGCGCGCGCACGTCGCGCTCTTCGGCCGGCGCGGGCGGCAGGCCCAGCACGCCGCGCAGCATGCCGGCGCGCGCGTGAATATGCTGGGCGATCATGACGTTTTGCAGCGCCGAAAGCTCGCCAAAGAGGCGGATGTTCTGGAAGGTGCGGGCGATGCCCATAGCCGCGATGCGGTGCGGCCGCAGCCCGCTGATCGGCTGGCCGCGGTACAGCAGCTCGCCGCTGGTGGGCGGTGTCAGGCCGGTCATCAGGTTGAACAGCGTGGTCTTGCCGGCGCCGTTTGGCCCGATCAGCCCAAAGATCTCGCCCTGGCGCACGCCGAACGACACATTATTCACCGCCAGCAGCCCGCCGAAGCGGCAGGTGATCGCGCGGGCCTCGAGCACGGCCCCGGCTGCCGGCTGCGCTGCGCTCATTGGCGGCCCCCGCCCCAGCGCTCGAGCAGCTCGGGGGTGATCAGGCCGCGCGGGAAGAACACCGTGCCGACCGCGATCAGCGCGCCATAGATGATCAGCCGGCCGTCGCGCAGAAACTGCGCCAGCCAGGGCGGCAGCGCGCCTATGCCGGCCAGCGCGCGCAGCAGCTCGGGCAGCGCGGTGAGCGCCAGGCCGCCCACCACCGGGCCGACAAATGTGCGCGAGCCGCCGATCAGCACAAACGCCAGGTAGCTGATGCTCGCGTCGAAGGTGCCCTGGCGCGCGTTCCAGGTGTTGAGGAAGTGCGCGCTGAGCGCCCCGACCACGCCGGCCAGCGCCGCGCCGAGCGTGAACGCCAGCACCTTGTAGCGCGTCGGGCTGATGCCCATCGCGTCGGCCGCAAGCTCGTCTTCGCGGATGGCCACGAACGCGCGCCCGACGCGGTTCCGCTCGAGCCGGTAGACGAACAGCATGCTCAGCAGCAGCAGCGGCCCGGCCACCCACAGGTAGCCGACCTGGGTGGTAAATGGCTGCGGAATGCCGAAGATGCCGACCGCGCCGCCGGTGATCTCGAGGTTCAGCGACAGCACGCGCAGGATCTCGACAAACGCGATCGTCGCCAGCGCCAGGTAGATGCCGCGCAGCCGCAGCGCCGGCACGCCCACCAGCAATGCCAGCGCGCCCGAGGCCAGCCCGCCCAGCAGCATTTCGGCCAGCAGCTGCCATAGCGCGAAGCCGGGGCCAGGCGCGAAATACTTCGTCGACATCACCGCAGCGATGTAGCCGCCCAGCGCGTAGAAGCCAGGGCTCGCCAGCGAAAGCTGCCCGGCCATCAGCGGCAGGTACAGTGACAGCGCCAGCGTGGCCGCCAGCACCATCGAGGTGATCAGAAAGCCGTAGGTGTTGATGAATGCGGTCATACCTTCTGCACCAGCGCGCGGCCGAGCAGGCCCTGCGGCCGGGCCAGCAGCACCGCAAACAGCAGCGCAAAGGCAACCGCATCTTTGTAGGCGTTGTACTGCGGCGGCACGAACGACTCGGCGATGCCGATCACGAACCCGCCCACCACCGCGCCTGGCACGTCGCCGAGGCCGCCCAGCACGATCACTGCCAGGCCCTTCAGGCCAAACGCAATGCCGAAGTAAGGCCCGTTGATGCCGACGCTCACGCCCACCAGCGTGCCCGCGATGCCGCCCAGAAACCCGCTCAGGAAGAACGCCAGCAAGATCAGCCGGTCGGGGTTGATGCCGAGCAGCCGCGCGGTTGTGAGGTCTTCGGCCACCGCGCGCAGCGCCTTGCCCAGCCTCGTCCAGTTGATCAGGTAGGTCAGCAGCACGACCATGGCCATCGAGACGGCGAAGATGATGATCTGCACCGTGCGCACCGGCACCGGCCGCCCTGCAGCGCCGAAATTCACCGCGCGCGGCAGGCCGCCGAATAGCGTATCGGGGAAGGGGTAGATCTCGGTGCCGACGAGGTACTGGATGACGTTCACGATCACGATCGCCACGCCCAGGCTCGAAACCAGCGCGAGTAGCGGGTCGGCGCCGCGCGCGCGCAGCGGCCGAAATGCGACCCGCTCGACCAGCATCGCCGCAGCGCCTGCAGCCACCGCGCCCAGCGGCAGGGCCACCAGAAACGGCAGCGCGAATGGCAGCGCCGGCTTGCCAAACAGCCAGGTAAACACGCTGGCCAGCACCCCGCTGGGGTTGACGGCCGAGCCGGTGAGCAGGTAGGTGGCGTAGGCGCCGAGCGCGAACACTGCGCCGTGCGAGAAGTTGATCACCCGCAGGATCGAGAAGATCAGCGTATAGCCGAGCGCGAAGATCGCGTACAGGCTGCCGATTGCCAGGCCGTTGAGAATCTGCTGGAGGAGCAGCGACCAGTTCATAGAGTTATGATCACTCGAGCTATGCGGTGCCCCGCCTCGTACGTCGATTCTGCCTGCGGCAGCAAGGTATTGCCGATCTTTTGTGCTCAGAGCCTGTTTGAAAAGGCGGTGCGCGAGGGGCATAGCCCCTCGCACTTCTTCTGGCGGGTGGCCGCCACCCGCCAGAAGAAGTGGATACTTGGAGGACTTCGTCCCTCCAAACCACCCTTTTCAAACAGCTTTCAGAAGGTGGCGTGGAGCGCCACCTTCTGAGCACTTTAAACGAAAAAGTACCGCTCTGCCGGGGGCAAACCGCCCACCGCGTAGATCGCCTGATGAGGATTTACGCAGTTGCGTGGTGTGGCATCGCAGTACGGCGAGATTGCGGCCCCCGGCAGCTGTGTGCGGTTTTTCCGCGCTAGCGCGAAAAACCGCACACAGAGCAGCGATAGGCTACTTGATGAACTCGAACGCGCCGCTGGTGCCGTCCGGACTCATCTTGACCTGAGCCACATAGAACTGCTTCTGGTTGATATCGCCCTCGGGCGTAAACGAGATCGCGCCAAGCGGGGTGTCGTAGGTGCCTGCCAGGATCTGCTTGTTCAGGGCAGTGCGTAGCTGCGCCAGGTCGGCCGAGGCGATCGGCGACTGCTTGTCGAGCGCGGCCAGCGCTTCGACGAACACCTGCACCGCTGTGAACGCCTGCCCGCTGAACTGCCCCGGCTCCTTGTTCTGCTTGGCTTTGAATGCCTCGCGGAACGCCTTGTTGACATCGCTCTCGGATTGGTAGCTGTAGGCCTGCGCCACCAGAATGCCATCGCAGGCGGATTTGCACACCGGGAAGAGGTTCGGCGTATTCAGGCCGTTGCCGCCGACGATCACGCCCTTGTACCCCAGATCGCGCAGCTGCTTCACCAGGTTGCCGCTGTCGGCCGCCAGGCCCGAGATGATCACCATGTCCGGGTTTGCGCCGAGCACAAAGGTCGCCTGGGTCGTGAAATCAGTGTCGGTGGTCTGGAACGTCTGCACGCCGAGCAGGTCGAGCTTGAATGTATTGGTGACGGTCTGCTGGAACACCACCGTCTCGGATTTGCTGAACGCGTCGTTTTGCGCGAACAGCACAACCACCTTCTTGATATTCGGGTTGATATTCAGCGCGGCCTTGACTGCGTTTGGCGCCACGGCCGAGACGGGCGCCGAGATGCGCGCGATGTAGTCGCCGATCTGCGGGATGCCCTTGGCGGTGTTCGAAGGCGCAATCACCGGCACGCCAGCCTTGTCGGCGATCGGGTCGGCGGCGAAGGCCTGCTGCGACAGCGTCGGGCCGACGATGCCAACCACTTTGTAGTTGTTGATCAGCGTGTTGAAGGCATTGATCGCGCCGGCCTCGTCGCCGCCGGTATCCTGCAGAATCAGCTTGATCGGCCGGCCATTGACCCCGCCCTTCTGGTTGAAGTACTGCTCGGCGACCTGCGCGCCGGCGACTTGCTCCTGGCCGAACAGGGCGACGTTGCTCGTCTGGGCTACGGCGATGCCGATCGGGATCGGCTCGCCCGACGCGGCGGCCCCGCTCGGAGCCGCGGCGGTGGGCTGTGCGGCGGCGGGCGCCGCGGTTGGCTGGCTTGCGGCGGTAGGTGCGGCGGTGCTAGGCGCCTGGCCCTGGCCGCACGCAGCCAGCAGCAGCGCCAGCACCACCAGCGCGACGCGCATGCGCGTAACGGTGCTTCGCATAAGCTCCTCCTCGAACATCTGGTGGGCCTCCGGCCCGTAGTCGGTGGGTCGCTGGATTATACCACAGGCTGCGGCCGGGAGCGGGCCGAAAATGCCGCATGCGGCTGGGGCGGCGCTAGCGCGCGTCGCCCTCGGCCGCCTCGTCGGTTCCTAAATCGAGCTGGAGCGAGGCGAAGCGCGGGCGCAGCGGCCGGAAGCGATGGCCGAGCGCCTGGTGGCCCTGGCCGATCACCAGCAGCGCGTCGGGGTCGGCGGCGGCCACCAGCGCGCGCAGCTCGCTCACCTGCGAGCGGTTGATCGTGGTGAACAGCACGTCGTGGGCCTGGTGCGTGTACTTCCCTTCGCCGCGCCAGGCCGTCACGCCGTAGCCCAGGTGGTGCATGATCGCGTCGGCCACGCGGTCGCCGCGGTCGGTGACGATCGTGGCGATGCGCACAACCCCCGGCCCCTCGAGCACATAGTCTGCTACCACGCCCCAGATAAACAGGGTGATCAGCGCGTACAGCGCGGCCTCCCAGCTGAACAGGAGCGCCGCCACGAGAATGATGCCGCCGTCGACGCACAGGTAGGCCTGGCTCAGCGGCATGCCGGTGAGGCGCTGCAGCACGCGCGAGATAATGCCGGTGCTGGCGCCGGCGCCGCCGCCGCGGTAGAGCAGGCCCGCGCTAATGCCGCCGACCACGCCGGCGTAGATTGCGTTCAGCAGCAGATCGTGGCTGATGCCGGTAGCCGGAAAGAAGCGCGCTGCCACGTCGACGCCGCCGCTGGAGATGATCGTGTAGATCAGCGAGCGGCGCAGAAAGCGCCAGCCGCCGAGCATGCGGAAGCCGAGCGCAAGCAGCGGCACGTTGAAGCCGAGCATCACCAGGCTGATCGACCAGCCGGTGACGGCGTTGATCAGAATGGCCATGCCGCTGACGCCGCCGGGCGCGATCCGGTGCGGCGCCAGGAACAGCGCCACATTGACGGCCGAGACCATCGCCGAGACAATGATCAGCAGGTAGTCGAGGGCGCTGCCCCAGTTGAACGGGGCGCGGCGGGCGGGCGCGGGCATACTGGCCTCCAGGCGCGGCACTGCGGCTTCGGTAGCATGGGCGCACAATACACGCGCCCGCCGCGCCTGTCAAGTCGCGCAGGCAAAACAAAAGAGAGCGGCTTTTACCGCTCTCTGATGCTGGTGCCAGGGACCGGGGACGATCCGGTGACCTCGTGTTTTTCAGACACGCGCTCTACCAACTGAGCTACCCTGGCGAGCGTGAGCTATGGGGACCGAGCGCTGAGCTTCAAGCCGGGCCGGCTCAAAAGGCAAGCTCGCAAACCCGTAACTCTGGTGGGCGATGACGGACTCGAACCGCCGACAACCTCGGTGTAAGCGAGGCGCTCTACCAGCTGAGCTAATCGCCCGTGTGGTGCCGAGGAAGGGACTTGAACCCTTATGAGCATTACTGCTCACTAGGCCCTCAACCTAGCGCGTCTGCCAATTCCGCCACCTCGGCGCACGTGCCGCATTATAGCTATGAATATCAAGATTGTCAACCCGCGCGTGCCGGCGCGCAATTTGCGCCTACCGGCGCAGTTCTGCTATAATATCGGGTAGCGTTTCACGGCTTTCACTGCGCCGCCACCACAGGGCGGCGCTTTCTATGGACAGGAGCATAGCCATGCCCACGACGTCGGATCTGCGCACAAATATTATTATTCGCTATAACGGCACGCTGCATCGCGTGGTCGAGTTTCACCACCATGCCCCAGGCAACTGGCGCGCCATGGTGATCATGAAGCTCAAGAACGTGCAGACCGGCAAGGTGATCGAGGATCGCGTTCGCGCCGGCTCGGATATCGAGATTGTGCGCGTCGACAAGCGCTCCATGCAGTTTCTCTACCGCGAAGGCCAGATGTATCACTTCATGGACACCGAGACGTTCGAGCAGCTCGAGATCCCCGAGGACGATATCGGCGAGCCGGCCAGGTTCCTGAAAGAAGCCGAGATGGCCGACGTGCTGTTCTACGACGACAATAAGATCTTGGGCGTCGAGGTGCCATTCTTCGTGACGCTGCAGGTGACTGAGGCGTCCACTGCGGTGCGCGGCGACACCGCCACCAACATCACCAAGCCGGTGACGCTCGAGACCGGCGCGGTGATCCAGGTGCCGGCGTTCGTCAACCAAGGCGACACAGTGCGGGTCGATACGCGCACCGGCGAGTATATCGAGCGCGTGAAGTAGCGCCGCCCCTGGCGCTACACGCGCTCCAGGGCGTATACGCCGGCCGGCTGGCCGAGCAGCATCACTGGGAAGAACTCACGGCGCGCGAGCTTGCTTGCGCGCCGTAGCGATTCTTCCAGGGTGCGCCGGTCGCCGGTGAGCGCCACCAGCCGCGCGCCCGGCCGCAGCACGCGCGCCATCTCGCGCAAAAATGCCGGGTACAGCTGGCGGTTGTCTTCGGTGCTGCCGATCTGCCGGCCAAACGGTAGGTTTACCGCCACGGCACTGGCCGCACCCGCGTCGACAGGCAGCGCCCGCGCGTCCCACTGGCGCAGCTCGATCGGCTTGTAGCGCGGCCCGATGTTCGCGCGCGCCAGCTCCACCGCCTCTTCGCGAATGTCGCCGCCCAGCAGCAGCCGGTAGCGGCCCATGTGCGCCCGCTCGATCAGCAGCGTGCCCGCGCCGCACATTGGCTCGAGAAACAGGTCGTCGTCGTGCGGGCGCGTGAGCCACGCCAGCGCCGCTGCCGCCGAGGGCCGTAGCGAGGCCGGCAGGTGCTCGATCTTGTACTCGCGGTGGCGCATGCGTTCGTCGCTGAGCCGCAGCGCCACGATCGCCTCGCCGGGCAGCAGCGTCAGCCAGAACTCGATGCCGCCATCGTCTACCGCCTGCCAGCGGTGGTCGTCGCGCGCCGCCAGGCCGCGCGCCAGCGCCTGCTGTGCGTCGACGCGCCGGTAGGCCGCGCGCCCGACCTGCCGGGCAATCACCCTGAAGCGCAGCTTGCCTTTGCCGCCGCGCGCGGGGGCGATCTGCCGGGCCTGCGCTAGCGCCGAGGTGATCGCCGTGGCGCGCGCGGCGGAGCCCTCGATCAGCCGCAGCGCCTCGCGCGTGGGCGGCAGGTTTTCCAGCGTAGCCACCACCACAAATAGGTCTTCGAGTGTGCGCAGCGCCAGCAGGTCGCGGGCGTCGCCGGGGTACTCGAATAGCACCATGCCGTTTTTGTCCGCTACGCTGCGGGTGCCGCGCACGCGCGCGCCATCGACGCTGCGCTCGATCTCGTCGATCGCGATTGCCTCGAAGCCGGGCTGGGTATGCGCTAGAAACAGCGGATGTGGGCGTTTCATACTCGTCAGGCCAGTGCTGGCAGGCTTGCGACCTGCGCCGAAAGCTCGTTCAGCGCCGCCTGGTCGACCGGGTCGCTCAGGCGGGTGGTGGCGCGCTGCAGCAGCCCAAGCTGCGTGGCCGCCGGCTTGGGCGGCAGCATCGCCAGCCCGGCGCGCAGCAGCGCCACGTAGGCGGCCACCATGTCGGATGCGCCAGCTGGCGCGCTGCCACAGGCGGCTAGGTCGCCATCGAGGCGGCCGCGCGCTACACTCCAATCGATCACGTCGGGCATGGTGGCAGCGAGCTGGAGCAGCTGCGCCAGGCGCTCGGCGGCGGCGCGGCGGGCTTCAGGTACGCCACCGGCCGGGGCGGGCGCAGCTGGCCCGGCTCGGCCGATGATCGCCGGCAGTGCGGCCCGCAGCATGTCGTCGATCTCGCGCGCGTAGGTCATCCAGGCGCCGATCTGCATCCGAAAGGGGTCGGGAACGTCGCGCTTGCGCCCGGCCAGCTCGCCCAGCGTGGCCACGCGCGCGGCCGCGCCTGGGAAGCGCCCGCGCAGCACCAGCGCGGTGCCGCTGTCGATTGCCAGCAGCAGCGCCGCAGCAGCGGCGAGCGCGTCGTCGACCGAGCGCGCGCGGTGCCCCGAGAGGTCGATGCCCATGTGCAGCATTGTGTCGCGCGCCTCAACCTCGGCCGGGTCGCCGTCGTGGCCCAGCACCCCGGCGCTCTCGGCGCGGGCGCCGGGGTATTGTGTATCGAGCAGGCGCTGCAGCAGCGCCGCCGCGATCGGCGCGCGCCCCGTGTCGGCCGCGCCCACAATCAGAATTGTGGTCATTCATGCCGCCTTGTGTCGAACCATCAGGCGGATTATAGCATGCGCCCCGCTATCATAGCGCTGGCACGATGCAGCACTATCGCACGAGCGGCGCCGCTGTGCGGTGCTGCCCTGCTCGCTATGCCAGCGACCGGAGGCTGCCGTTTTTACGGTGGCATACCGGGCCGCGAGCTGCGGCTTGTAGATTCTTTACCCTTGGTATCGTATGATCTTCTTGAAATGTGCCCCGCTCTGGCCTACGCTAGTATATATAGGCCCATTCAGGCATTACTGCAAAGCTTAGTATTTCCACACGCGTTTCAGTTATCTTTGATCCGAGCGGTGCGATCGTGCTGTTTGGCTGGGCGTCGCGCCACTCGTGCTATGATACACTCTTCGCTTGATCACCTTAGAGCCTGTTTGAAAAGGGGGTGAGCGAGGGGCTTTGCCCCCTCGCATTTTTTCTGGCGGGTGGCGGCCACATTCGTGGCCGCCACCCGCCAGAAAAAGTGGAAACTTGGAGGGACTTTGTCCCTCCAAACCACCCTTTTCAAACAGCTTCTTAGGACTTACGCAGTTGCCTTGTTCGGCTCGCTCAATCGGGTGCATTTGCCTGCGGCAGCATGGTACTTATTCATCTTCTGTGTGCGGTGTTTCCGTGCTCCGTGCGGAAACACCGCACACGATACGGAACATAGTACCGCTCTGCCGACGGCTAAAGGCGCCAATTGCGTAAGTCATACACCTATAGATTGTATTGCACTGCGTGGCTTCGCCAGGTAGTGCAGCACAAAAAGAACTTTGGGTGCGGCGAAGCCGCCCCCAAACCCCCACCAAAGTGTAAGTAATCAAGCGAATTTGGTATGATAAGCAGACGCGCGACGGCGCCGCGCTGCGTTTTGGCCGCTCAGCGGACGCTGGCGCCGAGCGTAAAGGAGCCGCACATGCTTCGAAGAACCACTGCTGGCCGTTGGGCGGCGCTGGTGCTGGCATTGGCGCTGGCAGCCGCGTGGCTCGCTCGCCCCATGGCCAATGTGTATGCGGCGGTGCTGATAGTCGGCCCCGGCGCGGGCGATTTCGCCAGCATTCAGGCGGCGATCGATCACGCCAGCCCCGGCGATGCAGTGCTCATCCGCGCCGGCAGCTACGACGAAAATGTCGATATCGCACGCATGGGCAGCGCGTCCGGTGGCGCAACCGGTAACCTCACATTGTTCGCGCTCGACGGGCCTGGCAGCGCCGCGCTGGGCGGTGCGGGCGTGAAAATTCAGAATAGTGGCGCGTTCAATGGCGTACTGACGCTCGACGGCCTGCGTATAGCCAGCGCCGATGCCGATGGCGTGGCGCTTGCCGATCTCCCCGGCCTTGTGGTTGCCAACAGCAGCTTTGGCCCGATCGGCAGCGACCCCGCCGCGCACGACGCGATTGATCTAAGCATGGCGGCCGGGGCTACGAATGTGCTGCTGGCCGGCAATAGCTTCAGCGATACCGCTCACGCGGGCGTACGTATCGCCCTGCAGGGCGGCGCGGCTGCGCTTACCATCGCCGGCAATAGCTTTAGCAGCGGCGCTAGCCCGAGCGGTAGCGGCATGGGCGTGGAGATTAGCGCCGCCAGCGCGGTTGTCAGCGCCACACTCGACGCAAATACCTTCACCAACCTGCGCGGCAGCGCGGTGGCGCTCCGGGCTTCGGGCGCCGCGGCGTTCAATGGTTGGGTAACTGGGAACACGATCACCGGCCTTGCCGGCGACGCTGGCCCGGCGATTGTGGCCGGCACCGCCGACGGCGCGCCAGAGCTTAACATAACAATAGCTGATACCAGCATTACCACGGTGGCGCGGGATGGCGGCGTGCGGCTCGAGGCGCAGGCGGGTGCGCGGATCGGCGCGCAGGTGCTGCGCAACCAGGTGAGCGCGGTTGGCGGCGACGCGATCGCGCTCGTAGGCTCCAACGGCACGGGCGGGCAGCAGCACGCGCTGATCGCGGGCAACCATGTCGATGGCGCCAGCGGCAGCGGGATAGCGGCGCAGGCGCTGGGCGCGGCCACATACGATCTGATCATCCGCGATAATAGCGTGATCAACAGCGTGCAGTCTGCCGCGCCGGCCGCTTCCGACGCCGCGATCAGCCTGCTTTCCGGCGGCCCGGCGGTCACGGCGACGCTAAGCTTGCTGGGCAATACCGTCGACGTGCGCAACATCCGGCTCGAGCAGGCGGCTGCGAACGCCGCGCCATTCGCGCTCGAGGGCGACGGCGCACTGACGCCGCAGCAGAATATCGATCTCAACAACGCCAACGGCGGGGCGCCGGCGGCGATTGTTGGGACGATCGCGATCACCTCGCCCGGTACGCTTGTGCAGCCGGCCGAAAACCATCCGCCAACCGCCCGCGACGATAGCTTCAGCACCCTGGTTGATACACCGGCTACATTCGCGGTGCTGGCAAACGACGCCGACGCCGACGCCGACCCGCTCGCGCTTCAGTTTGTGCAGCCGGTTTCGGCGCGCGGTGGCAGCGTTGCGATCAGCGGCGGGTATGTACGCTACAGCCCGCCCGCTGGCTTCAGCGGAACCGATACGTTCTTCTACGGTGCTGGCGATGGGCGCGCGGCCAGCGCCGCGGCGAAGGTGTTTGTTCAGGTGCAGGCAGCCCCAACGGCCACGGCTACGAGTACCGCTACGAGCACACCAACAGCCACGGCTACGAATACTGCTACGAGCACACCAACAGCCACGGCTACGCCTACACGCACGGCGACGCCTACGCCCACGGCGACGAATACCGCAACGAACACGGCAACACCCACCCGCACGGCGACAAATACCGCAACGAACACGGCAACGCCCACGCGCACGGCGACAAATACGCCTACGGCGACGAATACCGCAACCAGCACGGCAACGCCCACCCGCACGCCAACGCCCACCCGCACGCCTACGCGCACGGCGACAAGCACGCCAACGGCCACGCGCACGGCGACAAGCACGCCAACGGCCACGCGCACGGCTACGCGCACGGCGACAAGTACGCCCACGGCCACGCGCGTAGACGCGCCAGAGCGATCGTTCCGTGTGTATCTGCCGGTGGTTGCGCAGCTGAGCGAGCCCGATCTGATCGTCGAGCGGATCGCAGTAGTGGGCGGGCAGGTGCAGGTGACGATCAAAAATATTGGCGGCGCCGCGGTAACGAATGCGTTCTGGGTCGACGCGTATATCAACCCGGCTGTGCCGCCGACGCATGTGAACGAGACCTGGCCGAAGCTAGGGAAACAAGGGCTGGTGTGGGGCGTGACCTCGGGCGGCCTGCCGCTGGCGCCTAACGCCGGGCTCACCCTTGTGGTTGGCGACCAGTTCTACCACCCGGCGCTGAGCCAGCTTAGCACGCCGATCGCGCCAGGCGATGTTATCTACGCCCAAGTCGACTCGGCGAATGTCAACACCGACTATGGCGCAGTGCTCGAATCGCACGAGCTGCACGGCGGGCCGTATAACAACATCAGCAGCATCACCGTAGGGCGGTAGGCCGCCAGGTATGCCCTGTGGCCATTGCGCCGATTGATTCTGCAGCCGTGCCTGGCGAAGCCGCATGCCGCAGCTGCACCAGCTTCACAGCGCCGTGGGCATCAATCAACATCGCCCAGGTCGGCGTCGGGGGCAATACCGGGGAGCATATCGGGCGTGCCGATCCAGCCGCGCCGTAGCGCCATAATCACCGCCTGGGTGCGGTCGTTGAGCGAGAGCTTGCGCAGGATCGACGAAATATGGTTCTTCACCGTCTGCGTGCTGATGCCGAGTGAGTCGGCAATGTCTTTGTTGCTGCCGCCGCCGGCGATACGCTCGAGCACCTCGATCTCGCGGTCGCTGAGCTTGTTGTACAGCGGAAACTCGGGGTCGGTCGAGTCGTAGCCTTGCGAGAGGCTGCGGAATTGCGAGAGCAGCCGGCTGGCCACCTTGGGCTTCTCGACCATATCGTTGATCACGTACTCGCCGCGCGCGACGCGCCGGACGACATCGGCCAGCTCTTTGGGGTGCACATCCTTCGAGCGATAATCGGCCGCGCCGGCTTCGAGCGCGCTGAACTCGTGGTCGTCGCTCTCGTGGATGCTGAGGATCACCACGCCCAGGCTCGGGTACTGGTGGCGTAGCCGGCGCGTCAGCTCGATTCCGCTCATACCCGGCAGGTTGAGATCGACCAGCGCGACGTTCGGCTCGCGGTTGGGCGGTGCCGACTCGAGCCACTCCAGCGCATCCTCGCCGCTCGGCGAGTCGGCCACTACGTCGATGTCGTCGTAGGCCGAAAGCGCCGACCGCACGCCCTGGCGAAACAGCGGGTGATCGTCGACGATCAGCAGCTTTATGGAAAGGTGGGAGGGCATGGCAGCGGCTCCTTTCCCTGTGCCTGGATCCAGCGCTGGTATGCGTCGGCTGGGTCGTGTAATCCACTGAAGCCAGCGGCTGCCAGCAGCCGGTGCAGGTTCGGCAGCGGCAGGCCGACAACGCAGGTGTAGCTGCCGCCGACCGCGCGCACCAGCCGGCCGCCGAGCCCCTGGATGCCGTACGCGCCGGCTTTGTCCATGGGCTCGCCTGTGGCGACGTACGCCTCAATCTCAGCCTCGTCGAGCGGGGCGATATCGACGCGGCTGGCGACGAGATCGAGCTGGAGCCGAGTGCGCGCGGCCTGCTGCTCCCGCGCTTTCTCGCCGCGATCGGCCAGCCCGGGCTGGATGAGCGCTATGCCGGTATAGACCGTATGGGTGCGGCCGGAGAGCTGCCGCAGCATCGCGCGGGCGTGGGCTGCGTCGCGCGGTTTACCCAGCACTTCGCCGTCGAGCACCACAATAGTGTCTGCACCGATAATAACACTATCGGGCGCCTCGGCGCAAGCGCCATCGGCCTTGCGCCAGGCTAGCAGCGTCGGATGGGTGGCCAGCGGCACCGGGCAGGCCGGCAGCGCGGCCACCAGATCGGCAGGCGCTGGCGTCTCGTCTTCTTCGGCGTTGTTGGCCAGAACGCGGAACGAGGCGCCTAGCCAGCCAAGCAGCTCGCGCCGGCGCGGCGAGGCCGACGCAAGCACTAGGTCGGGCGGCCCTGGCGGAAATCGCAGGCGAGCGCCAGAGGGTTCTCCCTGGCGCTCGAAAGGCGGGTCATGAGTTTGATTCATGGATTACGCTTAGTGGTTCGGGTTATACTGGGTTCGCTCGCTGATTGGCTCGTTGATATACAGGTTGCCCTTGTGGATCTTCAGGTTGAAGCCACAGCTTGGGTTCGTGCAAACCCACGCCTTGTAGGTCACAGTCGCGCCCTCGGTTCCATAATCAGATAGGGGAACCAGCTCACCCTCGGAACATTTGCGACACTTTGGCCATGCTGCTACTATCATCACACTCTCCTATTCGACGCTCCTTACTGGAGTGTAGCTGAGTTGCGCCTGGCCCCCACAACTATGCCAGCGCGCCTGCGACTGTGTACGCTGCCGCGCGCCTGCGTTGCTCGCTACATCGTAACATAGATGCAGGTGTACGACAAACACAATATTCGTGCTTATGATGCAATTCTTATGCCATCGCTATTGTTTCCATACCAAATTCACAATTAAGGGCTACAATACCTATATTGGCCTATGGCATGGCTCGATTCCTGGGGTTTCGACGCGGCGCCGTGCGTGATATATCGCGCCCCTCCGTCTCCGAGGACGATGAGCTGGAAAGCTGGTTTGAACCATGCCTATGCAAGGAGTTTGGCGTGGCGCAACGAGTGCTGCTCGTCGACGACGAGCGCAAGCTGGTAGAAGGGCTGGCGGCCTACTTTCGCCAGGCTGGCTTCGAGACGCTGGCGGCCTACGACGGGCGCGTGGCGCTCGATCTGGCCCGCCGCGAGCAGCCCGACCTGATCGTGCTTGATTTGATGCTGCCGCAGGTTGACGGCATAGAGGTATGCCGTCAGATTCGCCGTGTGTCGGCCGTGCCGATCATTATGCTGACGGCGCGCGTAGAAGAGGCCGACATGCTGATCGGCCTGGAGCTCGGCGCCGACGATTATATCGCCAAGCCGTTCAGCCCGCGCGAGGTGCTGGCGCGCGCGCGCGCGGTGCTGCGCCGCACCAACGGCGCGCTACAGCCGGCGGCGCTGCTGCGTGGCGCCACCGTGACGCTGGATGTCGAGCGGCGCAGCGTTACGGTGGCAGGCCGCGCGGTCGAGCTCACCCCCACCGAGTTCGATCTGCTGGCCGCGCTGATGCGCAACCACGGCCGCCCGCTCTCGCGCGTGCAGCTGCTCGATGCAACCCAAGGCGACGAGTATATTGGCTACGACCGCACGATCGACGCCCACATCAAAAATCTGCGGCGCAAGATCGAGGCCGACCCGGCCAACCCGCGCGTAATCGTGACGGTGTTTGGGGTGGGCTACAAATTCGCCGACGCCGGCGTGTAAAGGCATCTGCTTTGAACGCGCGCACACCCTCTACGAAAAGCCTGCGCTCGCGCCTGACGTTTACCCACGCGTTGGTGGCGTTTGTGGCGGTGATCATCGTGGCCGTGCTGATCGGCGCGGTGACCCGGCTGGCCTTCAACCGGCTGACCGACCGGCGCATTCAGAACGAGGCCGACGCGGCCGCCGAGCTGATCGCGGCCATATACCAGCGCCGCGATAGCTGGGATGGCGCCGAGGTAGTCTTGCGCCGGCGGCTGGCGCAGGCCGGCCCGAACGACCTGATCAAGCGCCGCCGGCTGCAGGTGTTCGATGCGGCGGGCGATATGGTGTTCGACAACGCAGGGCCGGTATTGCAGCGCCGCCAGCCCAAGCCGCGCAACGGCCTCGAAAGCCCGATCGAGGTCGATGGCCAAACCGTGGGCACTGTAGTGATGGGCGGGCAGATCGGCGAGTTCACCCAGGCCGAGGCCGATTTTCTCCGGCTGGTGCGCTGGAGCACGGTGATCGGCTGTGTGCTGGCCGGCCTGCTGGCGCTGATGGTGGGCCGGGTGATCGCCGGCCGGCTGACGCGGCCGCTGCGCTCGCTGCAAGATGCCGCGCAGCGGCTCTCGAGTGGGGCGCGGCACGAGCCGCTGAGCCTGCCGCCCGACCGCGAGCTGGCCGACCTGGCGTCGTCGTTCAATGTTATGGCCGCCGAGCTTGAGCGCCAGCAGCTGCTGCGCCGCCAGCAGGTGGCCGACATTGCGCACGAGCTGCGTACGCCGCTGAGCGTGCTTCGCTTGCAGATCGAGAGCATCGAAGATGGCATCGAGCAGCCTGGCCCGGCCACATTTCAGTCGCTGGCGGAAGAGGTAGGCCTGCTGACGCGGCTCGTCGACGATCTGCGCCTGCTGTCGCTGGCCGAGGCCGGGCAGCTGACGCTGATGACTGAAACGGTCGACGTTGGCGCGGCGATCGAGCGGGTGGTCAACACGGCGCTGCCGCGCGCGCGGCAGCAGCATGTCGAGCTGCGCGCCGAGCCACTACGGGCGCCGCTGCAGGCCCTGGCCGACCCACAGCGCCTGACGCAGATCCTGGGTAACCTGGTGGAGAATGCGCTGCGCTATACTCCAGCCGGCGGCAGCGTGACGATGCGGGCCTATGCTGAAGATAGGCTGGCATTGGCTGCCAATCGGCGTGTGCCCAACGGTAAAAGCGCAGGCCAGCTTGCGACTGTTGTTTTCGAGGTTGTGGATACTGGCGCGGGTATACCAGCGGCCGAGCTGCCGCATATCTTCGAGCGTTTCTACCGCGCCGACAAAGCCCGCGCGCGCGAGACCGGCGGATCGGGGCTAGGTCTGGCGATTGTGCAGCGGCTGGTCGAGATCCAGGGCGGCCGTATTTGGGTAAGCAGCGCGCCTGGCCGGGGCACAACGTTTCACATGGCGCTGCCATCGCCTACACTTGCATCCTCGGCAGGGGTATGGTATGATGGGCCGCAAGTAGGCGGGTAGCTCAATTAGGCAGAGCAGCGGTCTCCAAAACCGCAGGTTGCAGGTTCGATTCCTGTCCCGCCTGCCACTGCCATCGCGGCGGCGCGGAGAGATGGCCGAGCGGTTTAAGGCAGTTGTCTTGAAAACAACCAGGCGCAAGCCTCGTGGGTTCGAATCCCACTCTCTCCGCCAACAACATACAAACCGCTTTTGTATGGGGAGGTCGCATAGTAGGCCTAGTGCGGCGGTTTGCTAAACCGCTAGGGGAGCAATCCCCTCGAGGGTTCGAATCCCTCCCTCCCCGCCACAACGTTACAATCGCCTTTGCCGCACGGCAGTACCGCGAGAGCCACGTAATAAACACCCGGCCGCCTTCCGGCGCCGGGTGTTCACTATGTCACGAGTGTTTCACTAGCGGCACGCCACGGAAACAGCCCGAGGCCGCTTTAGGGCGCCTCGCTCTCGCACCCGATCAATGTGTTCTCGCCAGAGCCGCCGACGCAGGTGTCGTTGCCACGGCCGCCGATCAGCACGTCGTTGCCGCCGCCTCCACGGAGCACATCGTCGCCACCGCCGCCCACGATGCAGTCGCCGCCCCCCAGGCCAGCCAGCGTGTCGTCGCCGCGACCGCCAAGGATCAGTGTGCCGCCGGTGTTGCCGGTGATCACGCCGCTGGCCGTGATAATCGACGAAAGATCGAGGCTGGCGCAGGCCGCAGGCTTCAGTGCGTTTGCGTCGATCTCGAACGCCGTGAAGGCCACGTTCGAAGCTGGCACGGTGTTGGCCGATGCTGAGGCCGACAGAATTCCCGCCAGGATCAGGCCAAGCATGCCCAGCACCGATCCATAGATACACACTCGGGCGATCATGACTCGTGCCTTTCCGTTTCTATCGCCAGCGCCGCCACCGCGTCGACCGAGCGATATTGGTAGTTCACGCCGGCAATCGGCACCATGTAGTAGTGCACAGCGCCGCGCCGCGTATACAAAATCATGCGTTCGTCGCGATCGGCGATCCGCACTAGGTCGGCAATCGTCGCGACATCTACCACGTGGTCGGTGTCGCTGAGGTCGCTGTCGTTTACGGCCACCAGCAGCTGCCCGTACTGGCGGCGAATGCGAGCTGGCTCGTTAGTGCTGTTAGCCATGGCCAGCTTGATGCTCAGCGCCACGGCTGTGCCGCCCGCTAGCACTGCGGCGATTGTGGCGAGCCAGCGTGTCAGGCCGGCATCGAGCGCCAGGCCGAACACGCCAAGCGTGGCAGGGCTGGCTTGTGTGCGCTTGATCAGGCCTTTCTGGCTTGGCGCGAGCGGATCGTCGCTGCGCGTGCTATCGCGCTGCTGCTGTAGCTCGAGCGCGCTGAGCTGAAATTCCAGCCGTGGCGCGAATGTATCGTGTAGCGCCTGGCCGCCCAGCGTGCCCGACAGGGTCACCTCTGGCACGAGCGCCAGAGTATAATGTTGGTGAATCAGCCCGGTTTGCTGCTCCATCGCGTCGATCAGCGCTTGAATATCGTCGAGGTTGAGCCGGGCCTGGGTGGCGAAATGCTCGCCTGTGAATTGGCTTGTGGGCAGTAGCTCGACCGAGCGCTTCCAGCCGTCGGCGGCGCTGATCTCGGCGAGCATGCGGTACGAGCCGGCCAGCTGGTGTGGCTCGTCGGCGCTGGCAGTGTAGCTGAAACGCAGCTGTAGCTGGTTCATGAGCTTACGGAAGATCGGCTCGCCGGTCTGGGCTGTGCCGGCGTCGTACAGGCCGGCTGGCGCACTGGCAGTGTAGCTGAATACGCCGCTCTGCGTGTAGGGCAGGTCTTCGGTGGTTGCGGTCTCGAGCGGGCGGATGAATGCCAGCACTGCCAGGCTCAGCGCGCCCAGCGCCGCTAGCGCCAGCACCGCGGCGGCAAGCTGGATGGCGCCGCCTGGATGGAGCGGCGTTGGCCGGCCCAGTGGCGCGGCGGCGCGGCGGCGGTATGGCTGGGGCGGCTGCTGAGCGCGCAGCTCCTCGGCGTAGCGCAGCAGGCGCTGGTGGCGGCGCGCCTGGTCGCGGTTCAGGTTGAACATAAGCACGCTCCCCAACAAGGCTGCCATCAGCGCCATTCCCAGCGGCTTGCGCAGCCAGCCGATCGGCTTGCCAGCGCTAGGAAGATACAGCCACAGACGGCCGATCAGCTCGGCTTGCGCCGGCGCGTAGGAGTCAGTCCAGTGGTTATGATCGCCTTTGAAAATATAGCGATCGCCATCGCGCCTGATGATCCGGTGGATAACCGGGCCAATCTGCGGATGGCGGTAGGTGACAATATCGCCGGCCTGGTAGCTCGCGGCCGCGCGGACGATGACGAGGTCGCCACGGTGGAGGGTTGGCTCCATGCTGTTGCCGTTGACGATCACGAATGTCGCGCGGCCGCCAAGACTGGGCGGCGCCAGCGCGGCCCAGGCCACGGCGAGCAGTGCGAGCATGCTGGCCGCGAGAAGGGTTGAGCGCTGGCGCCGCCGGGCACGCATTGCCTACTGAGCCGCCACAACTTGCAGCTGGTTGACGGCGCTGGCCGTCACGCTGGGGCTGGTGGTGGCGCACGACCAAGTGGTGCCGGTGGTTGGTGCGGTGCAGCTGTACCAGGTGCTGCCCGACGATATCAGCTTGACCCTGACAGTGGTGGGCGGGTCGGCGCCGGCGCTAGGCGCGACATCGAACTCGACCTTGTCGAGGTTGGTCGGGGTGGTGGCGTTCAGGGTGTAGGTGACGTTTGTCACCGCGTAGCCGCTGATGGTTGCCTGGCCGTCGCCAGCGCCGTTCTCGGGCACGGTGTTCGACGCAGCGAAGCCGTATGCAGTGGCTGATAGCAGCACGAGCAGTCCAAGTGCAATCGCGATGCGGAGGATTGGGATGCGAGAGTGAAACATTGGGCTACCTCCATCTGGGTTCTTGTTGAGCATCCGGTCGTTCCGGTTGCTTGATATTACTTTACACCTACTTACCCTGGTAGTGCAATTACATATAAGTCCTACCTAACGGTAGTCCATGGGGGATTGCCGGCCTATGCCTAAAGTACCAGGCAGCGATCTTATGGCATAGCAATGCCATGGACGCGGCTTTGAAGAATCCGCACGCCCGGTGGGTTCTACTACATTCGGCTGAACACTTGCTGTATGGTGGGGCTTTGGGGGCGGCGAAGCTGCCGAATTTCTTTTTGTGATGCCCTGCCAGGTGAAGTCGGGCAGGGCATCACAAAAGAAAGTGAGCAAACGGAGTTGGTATAATGCTGGTGGCTGCGCGCCTATGCTCGGCCGGCTCTGGCGAGCATCGGCCATGGACTAGCGGCGTCTGCCGGCGGTCTAGCGGGTTTCGACGTCGTGCGCGCCGCTTTCCTGTTTGCCAGCCGAGGTGATGCGCACAAACTCGGCGTGTTCCCACAGCTCGGGGATGCTGGCGGCGCCCGCGTAGCTCAGCCCCGAGCGCAGGCCGCCGACAAGCTGGTATACCACGTCTTTCACGGGGCCGCGCGCTGGAACCATCGCCTCGACGCCCTCGGGCACGACGCGCTCCCAATCTTCGGGGTCGACCTCGCGATGGGCTTCGACCGATTGGCGATCGATGTTGGCTGTGAGCGAGGCCATGCCGCGCACCACTTTGTAGCGCCGGCCGCCGCGCACCACGCTGGCGCCGGGGCTTTCGTCGGTGCCGGCCAGCAGGCTGCCGAGCATCACCGTGCTGGCGCCTACCGCCAGCGCCTTGGTGATATCGCCGGAGGTGCGGATGCCGCCGTCGGCGATGATTGGCACGCCCAGCGCGCGCCCGGCCTCGGCGCACTCGGCCACCGCCGTAAGCTGGGGCACGCCAAAGCCAGTGACGATCCGGGTAATGCAGATCGACCCGGCGCCAACGCCCACCTTCACTGCATCGGCGCCGGCCGCCACCATATCGCGCACGCCCTCGGGGCTAGCGACATTGCCGCCAATTATGTCGATCTTGGGGAAGCGCTGCTTAAGCGCGCGCACCATCTCGAGCGCGCCGTCGGAGTGGCCGTGGGCGATGTCGACCACCAATGCGTCGACGCCGGCATTCACGCAGGCCGACGCGCGGTCGATGTCGGAGGGGCGAATGCCCACGGCTGCGGCCACCCGCAGCCGGCCGCGCGCGTCTTTGGTGGCGTTGGGCCACTGCTCGATCTTGATAATATCCTGCGCGGTGATCAGGCCATGCAGCGCGCCATCGCTGCTGAACACCGGCAACTTCTCGAGCCGGTGGCTGTGCAGCTTGGCGCGCGCGGCATCGATCGAGCCGCCCGGCTCGGTGGTGACGAGCTTCTCGCGCGGCGTCATGACCTCGCGCACCGGCCGCTGCGCATCGGTCTCGAACAGCAGGTCGCGCGTTGTCACCAAGCCCACGACTTCGTCGTCGCTGCCGCACACCAGCAGGCCGCCGATATCGTGCTCGGCCAGCTGCACGCGCGCCTGCTGCACGGTGGCGTCGGCTGCGATGCTGTGGGGCTGCTCGACCATGAAGCCCTCGGCGCGCTTCACACGCTCGACCTCGGCAGCCTGGCGTTCGATCGTCATGAAGCGGTGCAGCACGCCGATGCCGCCCATGCGCGCGATTGCCAGCGCCAGCGCCGACTCGGTGACAGTGTCCATGTTGGCCGAGACGATCGGAATAGCGAGCGAGATCGCGCGGCTCAGCTGAGTGCGTGTGTTTACAGCGTGCCGCGAGCGGATCGAGGAGCGCTTGGGAACCAGCAGAACGTCGTCGAAGGTGAGGGCGGTTTCGGGCCGTAGTTTCATAGCTGCCATGGTTCGATTTCCTTACCTGCGTTATTTTTCGAGCGCCAGCGCGCAACTGCGTATTATAGCGGTACTTTTTCGTAGCTGTGCTCGATTTTGAAGCCTCACCCCAAAATCGGGCGAAGACTGCGGCAGGCGCGATGAAACCCAAGCCGGTAGCCCTGCCGTGGCCTATGCCACGGGTGGCTGGCGTGCGGCCACGCGGCGGAAAAGGCCCCAGGCGGCCAGTGCGTGCAGGGCGATCAGCGCCAGTGTGAACACTGCAGCGCCGATCAGGCGTGGCGGCTGTGTGCCTTGTGCCAGGCCTATCAGCAGCGACGCGACATCCTGGGCGTCAATAGTGATACGCATAAGCAATAGAACCGCAGCTAGATATGCTTCGCGGCGTATCAAAAACAGCACGGCGAACACGCTCCAGGCGAGATCGCGCGCCGAAACCTGGCTAGCGAAGAGCTGTGTGGAGGCCGCCACATCTGCCTGGAGGTAGCTGGCGAGGGCGAAACGCAGTGTGGCGGCGTTGATCATAAACAGCAGTGCGACAATCCCAACCCAGATCCAGGGCAGATACGTCCGTATCCTCGACATTGCTTGCTCCTTGTTTGCGCGGCATCTATACAGCTAGGGCTTACGCAAAAGATCTTTGGATGTAATTTCCGATCTGGAGTATAATCCCGCGACACTCACACGATGACTCTTCGCGTCCGGCCTTCCTGCTCGAACGTCTCCAAAGGCAGGTTTGCCTATGGATGTCTTAACCGATATCTTGACAACGCTGCATCTCCGCAGCAACCTTGCCTGCCGCTCGGAGCTCGCTGCGCCGTGGAGTGTTGGGATTGCACCGTCCCGCGTGGCGGTGTTTCATATGATCGACCGCGGCGCGTGCTGGCTGCGTCTCGATGGCGAGCACGCGCCAATAGCGCTGGCTCCGCGTGATCTGGTGGTCGTGCCACATGGCTGCGGGCATCAGCTCAGCGATATGCCCGTGGCTCCCGTCCGCTCGTGGCTGGATGTTTCCGATCCGGCGGCGCAGACGGCCGGGGCACGCCAGAACGGCGGCGACCCAGCCGCCGTGATTCTCTGTGGGACGTTTGCGATCGAGTTCGGCGCGGCGCATCCGCTGATGACCGTATTGCCGCGCCTCATTCATATTCGCGGCGCGCGCGAGCTGGCCACCACCCAGTTGCATGCCACCCTGACGCTGTTGGCCAGCGAGGCGGCGCTGCCGCGGCCCGGCGGCGAAATCGTCGTCCAGCGGCTGGTCGATGTTCTCTTTATTCAAGTGGTAAGGGCTTGGCTTGAGCAGGAGCCGCCTCAGCACCGTGGCTGGCTTGGCGCCTTGCACGATGCATCGATTGGCGCCGCGCTGAGCGCGCTGCATGCCGAACCCCGCCGCCCCTGGACAAACGCGGCGTTGGCGTCGGTCGCCGGGATGTCGCGCTCGGCATTCTGTGCACGCTTCACGACCCTCGTGGGCGAGCCACCGCTCCGCTACCTGACACGGTGGAGGATCGCGCTGGCCGCCAATATGCTGCGGAGTCGCGATCTGACAGTTGCGGCGCTGGCCGAGGCGTGCGGCTACGCGTCCGAGGGCGCCTTCAGCCGCGCGTTTAAACACCAGATGGGCATCGCGCCAGCCGCGTATCGGCGGCAGTTCCGGTCGATGAATTGAACGTTCTGCTTACCCTTTGAGGAGCCAACCAATGACTGACCGCCCGGCCCGGCGCGTCGCCGGCTTCGGCACGACGATCTTCACCGAGATGAGCGCGCTGGCGCTGCAGCACAGCGCGGTGAACCTTGGCCAGGGCTTTCCCGATTTCGCCGGCCCCGCGTTCGTGAAGCAGGCTGCCGCCGACGCGATCGCCGCCGATCTGAACCAGTACGCGCCCATGGCCGGCACGCCACGGCTGCGGCGGGCGGTGGCCGAGCAGTGGCGCCGCGAGCATGGTCGCGAGATCGACTGGCTGAGCGAGGTGAGCGTCACCAGTGGCGCCACCGAGGCGCTGTGCGACGCGGCGCTGGCGTTTCTCGATCCTGGGGACCGGGCGATCGTGTTCGAGCCGGCCTACGATGCCTACGTGCCCGACATCACCATGGCCGGCGCGCAGCCGATTGTGGTGCAGCTCTATCCGCCGACGAAGGGCGAAGAGCTAACGACGAACGAGCAACGCAATCTTTCGGCTTCCGTCATCCGCTCTTCGTCGGCATGGCACTTCGACCCGGCCGAGCTGCGCGCGGCGTTTGAGCAGCGCCCGCGGCTGATTCTGCTGAACACGCCGCACAACCCGACGGGCAAGGTATACACGCGCGCCGAGCTCGAGCTGATCGCCGGGCTGTGCCAGGAGTTCGACGTGCTGGCGATCACCGACGAGGTGTACGACCGGCTTGTGTACGATGGCACTGCGCACGTGCCGCTGGCGACGCTGCCGGGCATGTGGGAGCGCACGCTGACGCTCAACAGCGTCGGCAAGACCTTTAGTGTCACCGGGTGGAAGATTGGCTGGGCGGTAGGCCCGGCCGCGCTGAATACCGCGCTGCGCCAGGCCCACCAGTGGGTCACTTTCGCCACTGCCACGCCGTTTCAAGAGGCCGCCGGCGCGGCGATCGAGCTGTCTGCGGCGAACGGCTACTACGGGCAGATGCGCGCCGAGTACGCCGAGCGGCGCGCGCTGCTGCGGAGCATCCTCGAGGCGGCCGGGCTGCCAACGCTGCCGGCCGAGGGGTCGTATTTCATCAGCGCCGATATTGGCGTGCTTGGCTACACCGACGACCGGGCGTTCTGCCGCTGGCTGACAACCGAGATCGGCGTGGCGGCGATCCCGACTTCGGCATTCTACAGCGACCCGGCCACGGCCACGCCGCTGGCGCGCTTTTGCTTTGCCAAAAAGCTCGAAACGCTGCATGCGGCCGGCGAGCGGCTCGCGCGGCTGCGCACGGCTGGCGCCTGAGCGGCGCTACCCTAGCTGCGCGTGGGCGGCGCGCAGCATCCGCTCGGTCTGCTCCCAGCCAATGCAGCCATCGGTGAGCGACACGCCATAGCGCAGCGCGCCGCGATCGGCGCTAAGCTGCTGCTTGCCTTCGTGCAGGTTGCTCTCGACCATCAGGCCGACGATCGCGCCGGGCCGGTCGATCGCCTGGCCGAGCACATTGCCCCACACACCCTCTTGCAGGCGAAAATCGCCGCCAGTATTGGCGTGGCTGCAGTCGACCATCACGGCCTGGTGCAGGCCGGCCGCGCCAATCTGCCGCAGCGCCTCGGCCACGTGCTCGGAACCATAGTTTGGGCCGCCGCGCCCGCCGCGCAGAATCACAAAGCTGTCGGGGTTGCCGGTGGTCTTTACCACCGCGCTACGGCCGTCGTCGTCGATGCCCAGGAAGCTGTGCGAGCCGGCAGCGGTGATGCAGCCGTTGATCGCCACCTGCACGCTGCCGTCGGTGCCGTTCTTGAAGCCCACAGGCATCGACACCCCGCTTGCGAGCGCCCGGTGCGTCTGGGCCTCGGCCGTGCGGGCGCCGATCGTCGCCAGGCTGATCTGGTCGTCGAGGTACTGTGGGCTGATTGGGTCGAGCATCTCGGTGGCGATTGGCAGCCCTAGCTCGTTGATCGCGATCAGTAGGCGCCGCGCGATCGCCAGGCCGGCGCTCATGTCAAACGAGCCGTCGAGGTGCGGGTCGTTGATCAGGCCGCGCCAGCCGATCGTGGTGCGCGGCTTTTCGAGGTACGCGCGCATGATGATCATCAGCCGGTCGTCTAGCTCGTTGCGGAGCCGGTACAGGCGCCGGGCGTAATCGAGCGCGGCCTCGGGATCGTGGATGGAGCAGGGGCCAATCACCACCATCAGGCGCGCGTCGTCGCCGCGTAGAATGCGCCGGATTTGGGCGCGGGCGGCGGCGACGGTGTGGGCTGCGGCTTGCGAGAGCGGCAGCTGGGCCTTGAGATCGCGGGGCGATTGGAGCGGGGTAAGCTCGCGGATGTGGAGGTTGCCAAGCTGATCCGCGAGCGGCGTGGTGGTGTCCATGTGTTCCTGCACTCTGCTTTCTGACGGCGAATCGACGGTGCAGGCGCAATGGCGAGCCAGGGCTGGCGCATGGCCGGCGAGCATGGCTGCCACGCCGCGCACCGGCCGCCATTATAGCAATTTTTTCGGGGTTTGGGTGTGGCCTGCTGATCACTTGCTGTATGTGCGGGTTTGGGGCAGCGAAGCCGGGCAGGGCATCGCAAAAAGCAAGCGATCAAACGGGGCTGGTACAAGCCCCGTAAAATGACGGGTCGCCATGCCGCTCTCAGCTCGAGCAGCATGGCGACCCGCCAAGGAGGAACCCTGAACGCGTTACACTGATCACATCCCCACGTACCCGTCGGCTCCAAGTGCGTAGCCAGTGATCTGTGCAACCAGAGTATAGCGCACTGCGTTACTTCCGCGCGTAATGGTGTCTCCACGATTAATAATGATCTCGTAACTGCAATTTGTCACAATCTTGCGGGTGCCGGGCGCGCGGCGGCTCACGAGCGGGCCAGGCGCGCGCCGGGGGCCTGCTCGACGAGCACGCCGCTGCGGTAGGCGTCGATCAGCTTTTGCAGGTCTTCAAGCTGGCCGCGCAGCATCTGGCCAGTGTCGGTGGCGGCGATCAGCACGCGCTCGGGGAAGGCCTCGATCTGCTCGGTGTGCGGCGTGACGTCGACGCCCTGGCGGATCATCGCGTCGGCCGAGGTGAACGCCTCGTGTGCCGCCAGTGTCATCTCGTGCGAGTTGCCGATTAGCGTGTAGCCGGCGATGCCGGTGACGGGCTGGTATGCCTCGCTCATGCCGCCGTCGATTACGATCAGCTTGCCGTGCGCCAGCAGCGGGCGCTCGCCTTTCTTCAGCCGCACTGGCGTGTGGCCATTGATGATATGCCCGCGCTCGACATCGCCGCCGAACGCTGCCAGCACCTTGCGGCAAAATGCCTCGCTGTCGCGCAGCTCGTAGTATGGGCCTTTGGGTTCGGCGTGCGTGGCTGTGTCGCCGATGAAGTAGCGCTCGAACGTGGTCATGCGCGCGCGGCCGAAGAGCGGCGAGAGCGGCCCGCACCACAGGTACCACATCGCGTCCTGTCCGGCCTGGCGCGCCTGCGGATCGTGGCTGAAGAATGCCTCGCGCGCCATCTGCTCGTAGCGCTCGAGCAGCGCCGGGCCAGCCAGCCGCTCGCCGCCCAGCAGGAACTCGACAAACTCGCCGCGCTCATCGACCGGCAGGCAGCCGTGGAACTTCAGGTTGCCGTCTTGCACTTGGAACATATTGCCGTAGCTGTACAGAAAGCGAATGTGCTTCTGCAGGCGCTCGCTGTGCTGAAATTGGTAGCGCAGGTCGTCGAGCACAGCGGCTTCGTCCTCGGTCGGCGCGGCGCGGTCGGGCGCGCGCAGCGTGGGCCAGCTGGCGTCGAGCAGCGGGTATGTCGCGCCGTAGAGCGTGCTGGTGCCGGCGGCCAGGTCGAGCGTGTCGAGCACCAGCCGGTCGTCCATGGCGTACTCGGGGTGGCGGCGGATGATCTGCGCCTCGAGCTTGAGCTGGATGACCGTGAGCGCCTTGTGCATGCGCGCCACGGTCGCGGCGCTGTAGCCTTCGAACTGCAGGCCGGGCTTGGGCATGAACTGGGTGCAAGCGTCGCCGGCGTAGGCCGCCTCGGCGAAGCGCGCCAGCCGGCGCAGGCCAATGCCATAGCCGTCGCTGAGCGTCTCGAGGTTGCCGTAGCGCAGCGAGAGCCGCAACGCATTGGCGATCAGCGCGTCGCAGCCGGCGGCCGCGCCCATCCACGAGATGTCGTGATTGCCCCACTGGATCGCTACATAGTGGTAGTTCATCAGCCGGTCGATCACCTTCTCGGCGGCCGGGCCACGGTCGTAGATATCGCCTAGAATGTAAAGCCGGTCGACAACCAGGTGCTGAATAAGATAGGCCAGCGTCACGATGACATTCTCGCCCTCGCCCAGATCGACGATCGAGCGCACAATGCTGCCGTAGTAGTGCTCGCGCTGAAGGTTGTCGGATTGGCTCTCGCTGAGCAGCTCTTCGAGGATGTAGGCCAGCTGCGGCGCCAGCCGCTTGCGCACCTTGCTGCGGGTGTACTTCTGGGCCGAGGCGCGCGCTACCCGCACCAGCCGGCCGATCGTCGCGGCCATCCACGCGGCTGGCGCTGGCTGGTCGCCCAGCGTGGCGCGCAGCTTGCGCTCGGGGTAGTAGATCAGCATCGCCAGCTCGACCTGGTCGCGCGCCGATAGCTCGTCGCCAAAGGTCTGGCCGATCTTGCGGCGGATCGCGCCCGAGGCGTGGCGCAGGATGTGGTCGAACTGCTCGTAGGCGCCGTGAATGTCGGAGATATAGTGGTCGGTGCCTTTGGGCAGCGCCAGGATGGCGTGCAGGTTGATCATCTCGATATGCGCGGCGGTGATCGTGGGGTAGCGGCTGCTGAGCAGCTGGAGCAGGCGCAGCTCCTGCGGGTCGTACCTGGTTGGTGCGGTCATCGGCGGGCTCCTTGCGGGTAGCGCTGGTCTGGAACCAGTCTACTTCAGGATGGGGGTTTCGTAAACAGCGCTACGGTGGAGCCGCCACGCCAACGCAGCGGCGGCCGGGCATTGCCCGGCCGCCGCGTTGGGGCGCTTGGCGCGAATGTTATCCGGCCGCTGGCTCGGGCAGCAGGTGCGCCCGCCGCAGCACCTTCAGCTCGATCGGCCGTGCGAAGAAGTCGACCCCGTAGTAGCCCACTGCCACGCCGCCGGCCAGCAGGATGACCATCCCGACGACCAGCATATTCGGGTTGGTGCTGGTGGTGCCGGCGAACAGGTAGGCCAGGTTCATAAAGATGCCCATCAGCGCCGCAAAGTGCGTGAATACGCCCAGGATCAGGGCGATGCCCACCAGCAGCTCGCCATAGGCCACCAGATGGCTAAACAGCGCGGCATTGGGCAGAAACACGTCGCGCGCCAGGTAGGCGTACCATGCCTGCACGGCGGGGTGCGCGTTCTTGATCGGGTCGAAGTTCGGCGCCAGCGGCGACTGGGCGATTGCGCCCTTCAGAAAGCCGCCGACTACCGCGCCGGCCTTGGAGCCGACCCACACCACGTTGCCTTCGCCAAAGACTTTCTCGTAGCCTGCGGAAAACCACTCGTAGCCAAGCCACAGACGGGCGACCAGCCATAGGATGCCGGTGAACTTCGGTTGATTGAGCGCTTTCATTATGTTCCTCCTTGAAGCTGATTGAGTGTTTTTGTTTGTGCCGATGGATACAGGATATACCCACTACGGTTGCGCTTCAGGGATCAGAACGCAATTGTTGGTTAAAAAGCGGCTACCATCGTGAATTTAATCACGATAGATGATATAGGCCTGTTCTGCCGACATGGCCACGCCGAAGCCAGGGATACGTGGCAATGTCTGGGGTGAGTGCCGGGCGGCGCACGCCGCCGAGGATATGTTGCGGCATGCCTGTGCGTGGCTTCGGGGCTGCCGGGCATGGCGCCTGGCAGCCCCGGCCGAGGGCAATGCTGCTCGCGGGCGTAGACGCGAAGCTTATGCGCCAGCCTCGTCGTGTGCGCGGCGCAGCAGCGCCTTCATGTAGGCGACGGTATAGGCTGTGCCGACGCGCGGGTCGCCGGCCATCAGCGGAATATGGTCGGCGATTGTCACGCCGTTGAAGCCTGCGGCCACAAGCTCGCGCATCACCTTGTACATGTCGTAGTAGCCGTCGTCGACAAACGTTTCGACAAAGTGCGGCAGCGGCGCGTCGACATTGCGGAAGTGAACCTTGAACAGCTTGCCCTGCTCGGCAAAGAAGCGGATCGACTCGAGCACGCCGTTGCCCATCAGCTCGCCGCCCTCGAGCCAGCAGCCAACGCAGAAGCACACGCCCACGTTCGGGCTATCGGCGATCTCGAGCGCGCGCTTGTAGCCGGCGAAGTTGCCGAAGATGCAGCGCGGCACGCCGGCCAGGTCGACGCCGGGCGGATCGTCGGGGTGGATGCCGATCTTCACGCCGGCTTCCTCGGCCACTGGCGTAACCTCGTGGATGAAGTAGGCGAAGTTCTCCCAGATCTCGTCTTCGCTGTAGGCGCGGCCGTGCGAGAGCGGCATGAAGTAGCGCCGGCCAAACCAGTGCCCGCTCTCGGCCTGCGCCAGATCGAACGCGCGCGCAGGCGCGCCGCCGCGCGTCGTCTGGGGCGCGGTGCTCCAGATCCCATTGGCCATGTGCGCGTAGGTGGTGTAGGGGATGCCGGCTTTGCCGAGGGCCCGCAGGTGCTGCTTGTACTGCTCGATCTTCTCGTCGCGGCCGGGCAGATTCAGCACGATTGCGTCCTGGTTGTGCACATCCCAGTTGCCAAAGCCGTAGATCGTCAGTCCGGCGCGCTCGAACAGCTCGCGGCGGCTGGCGTAGTATTCGTACCCGGCGTGGGCGCCGTCGGTCCACAGCACCGCGTACTTTACGCCAAGCTGCTGCGCGAACTGGAGATCGGCCTCGCTTGGTTCGGCTGGCAGCTGCAGCGCGATCTGGGTGCCGATCTGGGTGCTGGCCATGGGTTGAGATGGAAGGGTTGCGGTTGTCATGCGTGGCTCCTCGGTGCTATGTCAGGCGAACAAGTAGCGTAGAGTGTAGCATATGCGCGGTTCTGCAAGCCGCATGCTACTGCCTGTTGCGTGCTATGGGCTAAACATAACGCTTGACACGCCTACGGCGATCGGGTCGCCGGCGGGGTAGCCAAAGTCGGCGGGGTTGCTGGCAGGCTCAACGCTGGCCAGCTCGAGCCATGTCCAGCCCGCCGGCAGGTCGAGCGTTACGCTCAGCGGCTGCGGCGCGCCGCAGTTGGGCAGCGCGGCCAGCACCCGCCCGGCCTGGCGCAGCTCGGCGTGGCGCGGCCCAGCGAAGCAGTGCAGCGTCAGGCGCAGCGTCACCGTGGCGGGCGAGCGCCGCAGCAGCGCGAAGCGCGCCGACTGGCCGATCCAGCGGTACGGCGTGCCGTCGTCGAACTTGCTCGGCTGCTGCCAGCCGGTGTCGAGCCACGCGCACGTCGTGGCCGTCCCAGGGTCGCCAAGCCCGTACAGCGTCGCGCCGCCGTCGGCGCGCAGCCGGGTGGCGCCAGGCGGCTCGGGCCGAGGCTTGGGCGTGTCGTAGCGCACCAGGTGGGTTATATGCATCGCGGCGGCCACGCACAGCCAGTTGCGCGTGTCGTCGAATATGTCGGATGTTGGCGCAGGTGGACCTTCGCGCAGGTAGCTCAGCAGCGGCCCGGCCGGGTTGTCGCGGCTCAGCTCGCCCCACAATACCGGGCGATCGTGCAGCGTCTGAAAGAACATGCCGCGGTTCGAGGGGTTGGGCTGCTCGAGCAGCGCGCCCGCCCCGGCCAGCGTGCCGTCGTTGTAGAATGCCGGGATCGGCGCCAGCGGCTCGACGGCGTTTGGCGCCGGCCATAGCTCGGCCACCAGCGCCAGGCCCGCGAGCGCCGCCAGCCAGGTGCGCGGCCGGCCGGCCCGCGATTGCACGCCGGCGCGCAGCAGCGTGGCCACGCCATAGGCCGCCAACACCGCCAGGCAGATCTGCGTGACGATCGCGTAGCGCGCCGGGAAGCGCGTGATCTGCACGAGCTTCAGCTGGAACAGCGCCAGGTATGGCAGCGGCACATCGGTCTGCGTGCCGAACCACTTCAGCCGCGGCCCCAGCGACAGCAGCCAGAAGCACGCGCCCACCACGAGCCAGAAGCGCGCGCCGCGCCGCTGCGCGAGCGCGCCCAGCAGCGCCAGCGCCAGTAGCACGTAGCTGCTGCTCACCACTGTGGGGATGATCCCCGGCGCGTTTAGCGCCGCCGCTTGGCGCGCCGCCCAGCCGCCCCAGATCGGGCTGGCCGGGTTGGGCAGCAGAAATTCGGCGACATCGGCCGAGTGGTAGATCGTGTCGATCTCTTTGCGCAGCATATACGGGTTGTCGCTCGCTAGCTCGCGCAGCATCGGTAGCACATATGGCAGCAGCACCGCCAGCGCCAGCGCGCCGGCTACGATCGCCGGCGGCAGGATGCGCCGCCACTCACGCGGGCTGCGCGCCAGCGCCGCGCCCACCGCTAGCAGCGAGTACAGCCCCAGGTAGATCACGAACTGCCAATCGCACAGCGCGGCGCACGCCAGCGCGGCGGCGCACGCCAGGATGGCACGCCAGTTCCACCCCCCGGCGCGCAGCAGGCGGCGCAGCGCCAGGATGTAGAGCGGCAGGAACTCGACTGACAGCATGTTGTACTGGCCTACCCGCCAGTGGAACAGCTGCGTTGGCCCGAAGGCGAAGGCCACGCCCGCCAGCAGCGCCCCGGCGCGGCTGCCCGTCACGTCGTAGGCCAGCCAGGCCATGCTGAAGCAGGTAGCCACGAAGATCGCCAGCCCGATCAGGTTAAAGGCCGGCACCAGGCCAAGCAGCGGTTGGAGCGGGATCGACAGCAGGGCGTGGAGCGTGTTGGTGGTGAAATAGCGCAGGCTGACGCCCTCGGGGTAGTACAGCATGCCCGTGACGAACGGCGAGCTGTGGCGCGCCACTAGCGCCTCGCGGAACCACCAGAACGACCACAGGAACTGCTCGGCGTCGACCGAGCGCCCGGCCACATGGTCGCTCAGCAGCGCCGCTAGCGGCCAGGTGAACCACAGCGCTAGCGCCAGCGCGGCCGCGCATATCAGGGCGACGAAACGGCGATCCATGGAACCTCGGGGCATGTCGGGCGTTGGGCTTTAGAAGATGCGCTTGCCCAGCGCCGAGAGCGCGAACTCAACCGCAAGCTCGGCGGTTACATTGTGCGAATCGAGGATCGGGTTGACCTCGACCAGATCCATGCCCAGCAGCTTGCCCGATTGGGCCACCATCTCCATGGCCAGGTGTGCCTCGCGGTACGAGATACCGCCCAGCACTGGCGTGCCGACGCCGGGCGCGTCGGCCGGGTCGAGCGCGTCGAGATCCAGGCTCACGTGTACGCCGGCGGTGCCCATGCCCACGCGCATGAGCGCCTCGTCCATCACCGCCGCCAGGCCGCGCCGGTCGATATCGTGCATGGTGAATACCTGAATGCCCGAATGGCGCAGCGCCTCGCGCTCGGCCGTGTCGAGGTCGCGGATGCCGATCAGCACCACGTCGCTGTCGCGCAGCACCGGCCCATCGCCCAGCAGGCCGGCCAGGCGCGCGTGTCCGCGGCCGGTGAGCGCGGCCACGCTCATGCCGTGGATGTTGCCGGAAGGTGTGGTATCGGGCGTGTTGAAGTCGCCGTGCGCGTCGACCCAGATCACGCCGATGCGCCGGCCGCGCGCCACGCCGCTGATCGAGCCGATCGACAGGCTGTGGTCGCCGCCGAGTATCAGCGGAAACATGCCCTCGGCCACCGCCGTCGCCACCTGGTGCGCCAGATCGAGGTTCACCTGCACAATTGCGTCGAGGTAGCGCAGGCGCTCGTGCGGCGTGGGCGGCTCGAACTGCTCGGCCTGCGGCACCACGATATTGCCAAGGTCGCGCACGCGGTGGCCCAGCGCTTCAAGGCGCTCTTTCAGGCCGGCGTAGCGGATCGCGCCCGGCCCTAGGTCGACTCCGCGCCGGCCTGCGCCCAGGTCTACCGGCGTTCCGATAATCGCGATATCGCGCATATGTGTTCTCCTCTGCTCGCGGCTGTGCGATCGGCGGCGCTACGCTGCGCCGGGCCGGCTGCATTGTACCACGAGCGCGCGCCTGGCCCACGCAAAGCGGCGCGCCCGGCATTGCCGGGCGCGCCGCGCTGCTAGCAGTTACGCAGTGGTAGGCTTACAGGCCGTCGGGCGTCACCTGGCCGCTTCGGCCGATCGGTGCATTGTCGTTTGCGCCTACCTCCCAATAGCCGCCGCCGGGAACCATCGCCGGCGCAAGCGGCGCACCCACAATGCCGCCACTCGCGGGAACGCCCGTCACAATGCCTTCGGTCGGCCCGGCCATTGGCGCCGGCATGGGCGTAGGCCCGCCGACCTCGGCCGCGCGGTGGTAGCGCAGCTGCCCACTGGCAACCATGGCGTCGATCGTCTCGTTCGCGTCAGTATCGCTGAAGCCTAGCTGCTCCCGCAAGATCTTGCTCATCTCGCGGCGCCCATCGAGCTCGGCGCCCTCCCAGCGGCCGCCAAAGCGATCCTTCAGTACCTGCACGGCGTCCTGGTAACTTTTTTCAGCCATAGCCTCCTCGCTTTGCTAACAAGCTCCGCGAGGATCAAGGCAAGAGCTATGCCGTGGGCATGGCGCGAAAGATGCACAGCGGCTATGGCCGCTCGATTATGGCCGCTCGATCTGCTCGATGACGGCGGCGGTGGGCGCGAACTCGAAGCGTACCTGGCCGAGTGCGCCGCGCAGCTCGGCCACGCGCGCGGCCAGCGGCTGTTGCTCGGGCTGCCTGACGCGCCACTCGCCACGGCCCTGCTTGACGATCAGCTCGTAGTTGCTCACCACCGCCAGCGCCACCGGCTGGCCGTCTGCCAGCGCGAGCGCAGCTTCGAGCGCCTGTACCAGCGCCTGGTACATGGCCGTCGGCTCGGTGACGCCGCGCACCACGAGCTCGCCGGCCCTGCGACCGCGCGGCGTAAGCAGCACCCAGCGCACCGGGCGCTGGCCTGCCGGCGAGCACAGCGCCAGCAGCCACTCGTCGCTGGGGCGTTCGGCGGGGGCGCGTGCCTCGCTGGCGGCATACGCACGGCCTGCCGCAGCGTTCGCGGCCGCGTCAACGCGCTCGTTGCGCGGGTCGCCGCTGTGGCCCTTTACCCATTCGAATTCGATCTGGTGGCGCTTAGCGGCCGCGCCCAGCCGCGCCCACAGCTCGCGGTTCTTGTTTGGCAGCGCGCCGCCCGCCAGCAGCCGCCGCAGGCCCTCGATGACATATGTCGAGTCGGCGCGCAGTGTGACGGAGCAGGGCCGCTTGAGCGCCTCGAGCGCGGCGGCCACTGCCAGCAGCTCCATGGCATTATTGGTGGTGGCCTCGGCCACTTCGCCCGTCAGCAGCTTCTCGGCGCCGTCGGCGCGCTGCAGCAGCGCGGCCCATCCGCCGGGGCCAGGGTTGCCGCGCGCAGCGCCATCGCTGGTGATCGTTACGCGCGGGTAATCGTTGTTTGCTGTCATGCCAGCATTATACCGTACGTCTGCCCCTTGCCGGCGCTGCGCGGGAAATGCCGAAGGCACCGCCATCGCGCGGTGCCTTCGGCAAAGCACAAACATTTGCGCTGCTCGCGCTCAGTATCGAGGCGGCAGATGCGCCCGGCTGCGGCTCATCGCACCTCGAGCGGGATCACCATGCCCTTCTTGAAATGCGTCGCGATGTTGCACAGCAGCAGGTATTTGCCAGGCGCCAGATCGAGCGAGACGGTGCCGTTCTTGCTAGGTTCCAGCTCGGGCACTTCGCCTTTCGAGTCGATTTGATCCTCGGATAGCCGCCCCTCGTTGGTATTGTACGGCAGCGCGTCGGGTGTCTGATCGCTTTTTACGACGAGCATCTCGTGTACCAGGTCGCTGGATTGGTTGGTGACGCTGAAGGTTACTTTGCCGGCCCTGGCCTTGGCTGTGTTCGATTGGATGCCGAACGACTTAAGGCTTACCTCTACCGTCGATGGGAGCGCGGCCGCAGGCGAACCGCCACAGGCCATCAGCAGCCCGGCCAGGCAGCAGATGACGATCTGGCTTAGCCGGAGTCGTTGGGGTTGGTTCCTCATGTTTCCTCCTCTACACATCCCACCACAATCACATAGGTTCCGGGCAGAACCTAACGAGGAATCCAAAACGCACATATCTGTGGTATGTGGAACTAATCGTGACAAACGCTAGCGCAAGCCAGCGCACTCGATCAAAGAGGTGAGCAAGCCATACGGCGCATACCTCAGGGGCACGATCCTGAGATGGCGAGAGAGTATATTCTTTTTACGCAACAAGTGGTATATAAATTGTATAACAAAAATTATGGCCTGTAAAGTGTCGATTTCGTGCCAGCCGGCCTTGGTAGCGTACCCGATCCGGCCGCGCGGAACAGGTCGCCAGCCTACGCGCGGGCGGCGTAATCGTCAATTTTGCCTATGGTCAGGAAAATGAAATGTACATATAATATGAACCCATGGTATCGTAGCACTACGGTATCACATCTGACGTAGAGGCCCATATGACGCGCTCGCGCCCCTATCTGCTGCTCCTCCCGCTGCTCGCCAGCCTGCTCGCCGCTTTGCTGGTGCTCTTGCCCCGCCCCACCGACGCACGTAACGCGCCCGCCGTGGCCGACTTCAGCGCCCCGATGCCGCGCGACCGCGCACAGGCGCTGGTGTCTGCCGCACAGCAGGCCGACCGCGCCCAGCGCGAGGCGCTTGCCCGCCGGCTTGGCGCGGCGTCGGCGGCGGCGCTGCCGGTGGTGCAGAATATGTTCTTCTCGCCCACCAGCCACCACGTCAGCGACCGGGCCGGCTTTCTGACGTACTGGCGCGAGAACGGCGGTGTGCTGGTGTTTGGCTACCCGATCAGCGAAGAGATCGTGGAGGACGGCCGGGTGGTGCAGTACTTCGAGCGGGCGCGCTTCGAGTATCACCCCGAGTCGCCAAGCTCGGTGCAGCTCTCGCTGCTAGGCAGCCAGCTCTTCGGCAAGCAAGCTTTTGCGCCCGGCAAGCCCGAGGACGGCGCGCGCTATTTTCCTGAAACGGGGCACACGCTTGGCGGCAAGTTTCTCAACTTCTGGCTGAAGCGCGGCGGCCTGGCAGTGTTCGGCTACCCAATCAGCGAGCCGATCGAAGAGCCTAGCCCTACCGACGGTGTGACGCGCGTGGCGCAGTATTTCGAGCGGGCGCGCTTCGAGTACCACCCCGAAGAGCTGGGCGGCTTTTACCAGCAAGAGGCGCAGTCGCTAGGCCTGGGGCTGGCCGCGCTGCACGAGGTTCAGCTGGCCGATCTAGGCCGCCAGGCGGCGATGCAGCACGGGCAGCTGTTCTCGGGCAGTGCCCAGATGGCAGGCGCGCCCGACTGGTCACCAGCGATCTGGCCACGCCATATCGACGTAGATCTGACGGCGCAGCACCTGACGGCCTACGAAGGCGATACCCCCGTGTTCAACGCGCCGGTGGCCACCGGCAAAGATGGCTTCAACACGCCAACCGGCACCTTCGCGATCTATAGCAAGTACCCCGTGGAAACCATGACCGGCTCGGCCGGCGGTGAGACATGGTATGTTCCAAACATCCCATGGGTGCAGTATATCGTTGGTGGCGTGGCGTTTCACGGCACCTACTGGCACGATCGCTGGGGTACCGGCTTTCGCCTCTCGCATGGCTGCGTCAACCTGAATATCGACGATGCCCAGTGGCTTTATGAGTGGGCCGACATTGGCACGCAGGTGACGATCCAT